>NZ_JBJXDQ010000044.1:0-24193 GCF_046155325.1 Flavobacterium sp. | reverse complement strand
TGAACATTGTTTTTACCTCTTTGCACGGAACATCAATTACTGTAATGCCTGAAACATTTGTAGCAGCTGGGTATAATAATGTACATATCGTTGAAGAACAAAGAGTACCAAATGGTGATTTTCCAACTGTAAAATCTCCAAATCCTGAAGAGCCAGAAGCACTGACATTAGCTTTAGCATTAGCAGACAAAACCAATTCGGATATTGTAATTGGTACCGACCCAGATTGTGATCGTTTAGGTGTAGCCGTTAGAAATAATGAAGGAAAAATGACTTTGCTAAACGGAAACCAATCCATGATTTTGATGACTGCATTTTTATTGGACGAATGGAAAAAAGCAGATAAAATTAATGGAAAACAATTCGTAGGTTCGACTATCGTTTCTACCCCAATGATTATGGAATTGGCTTCGGCATACGGCGTTGAATTTAAAGTAGGATTAACTGGATTTAAATGGATTGCAAAAATGATTAAGGATTTTCCTGAACAACAATTCATTGGTGGTGGAGAAGAAAGTTTTGGTTATATGGTTGGCGATGCGGTTCGCGATAAAGATGCCGTTGCGGCTACTTTATTAATATGCGAGGTTGCGGCTCAAGCCAAAGCTAAAGGTAGCACGGTCTACAAAGAGCTTTTGAAATTATATGTAGAACATGGATTATATAAAGAACATTTGATTTCGATTACCAAAAAAGGAATGGAAGGACTAGCCGAAATTAACCAAATGATGGTTTCCTTACGCAAAAATCCAGTGAAAGAAATTAACAGTCAAAGAGTAATTATGCTTGAAGATTACAAGTCATCAGTTGCATTAAACTTACTTACTGGCGAAAAAGAAGTTATCAATATGCCTAAAGCGGATGTATTGATTTATTACACAGAAGATGGTTCTAAAATTTGTGCCAGACCTAGTGGAACTGAACCTAAGATAAAATTTTACATTAGTGTAAATGCCGAATTGGATGCAGTTGAAAATTATTCAGTTGTTGAAAATACATTAAACGATAAAATTAAAAACATCATTGCTGATATGCAATTGACCTAATGGATAAAAACCTCATAAAATTATTTCCATATACAAAAGCGTATCAATCTCATATCATTTGGAATGTGATTTATAACATTTTGTATGCCTTATTTAGCACCATTTCAATGCTTACTTTGTTACCAATGCTTGAAGTGCTTTTTGGCAAAACCAAAGTCATTGAAAACAAACCTGTTTTTGAAGGCATAGGTGAAATTATGCAGTACGGAAAAGATCTATTATATTATGAAATTTCAGAATTAACAAAAGGTAGCGGACCCCAATTTGCTTTATTACTAGTAGTTATTTTAGTTATTTCAACTTTTTTATTGAAAAACTTATTTAATTATTTGGCTTCATACCACATTATGCACCTTAAAAACGGTGTTTTACGTGACTTGAGAAAAAAAATGTTTGATAAAATAATAGAACTGCCTATTTCATATTATTCCGAAAAAAGAAAAGGTGATGTTATGGCGCGAATGTTGGGCGATGTCAATGAGGTTCAAAATTCTTTTTTCTCGATTTTAGAATTGGTTGTCAAAGAGCCTTTAACAATAGTTTTTGCATTGATTACTATGTTTGTTATTAGTGCAAAATTAACTTTATTCGTTTTGCTTTTCATACCAATATCAGCATTTATCATTTCAAAAATTGGTAAAAACTTAAAAGCAAAATCGTTAAAAGCGCAAGGCGAAAGTGGTTTGCTTATTTCGATTGTTGAAGAGAGTTTAGGTGGTTTGAAAGTGGTAAAAAGTTACAATGCAGAGACTACTTTTAAAAACAGATTTAATGATTCCATCACTCGGTTATTGAAATTATCAAATAGCATAGGAAACAAAAACAATCTAGCCGCACCATTAAGTGAGTTTATGGGAATTACAACTATTGCTATTCTACTTTGGTATGGTGGTAATTTAGTATTGGTTGACAAAACCCTTGATGGCTCTGCTTTTATAGTCTATCTTTCCTTAGCCTATAATATTCTCACCCCTGCAAAAGCAATTTCTAAAGCATCATATTCTGTGAAAAATGGTTTAGCCGCAGCACAAAGAGTTTTTGAAGTATTAGAAGTTGAGAACGAAATTACTTCAAAAGAAAATGCTGTCGAAAAAGCTACTTTTGACACGGCAATTACTTTAAAAAATATCAACTTCAAATATGAAGAAGAAGCCGTTTTAAAAGATTTTTCACTCGAAGTCAAAAAAGGACAAACCGTAGCGCTCGTGGGTCAATCCGGAAGTGGAAAAAGCACGATTGCCAATTTGCTGACTCGTTTTTATGATGTTAATGAAGGAACAATTACTATCGATTCAGTCAATATCAAAGACATGAATTTACAATCGCTTCGTGGGTTGATGGGATTAGTAACTCAAGATAGCATTTTGTTTAACGACACTATTAAAGCCAATATTGCTTTAGGAAAACTAGACGCCACAGATGATGAAATTATCGATGCCTTGAAAATTGCGAATGCTTATGAATTTGTAAAAGATTTACCGTTGGGTATTTATACTAACATTGGTGATAGTGGCAACAAACTTTCTGGTGGACAAAAACAACGTTTATCGATTGCTCGTGCAGTTTTGAAAAACCCTCCCATTATGATTCTGGACGAAGCAACTTCGGCTCTAGACACAGAAAGTGAAAAATTTGTTCAAGTGGCATTAGAAAACATGATGCAAAACCGAACTTCTATTGTTATTGCACATCGTCTTTCGACCATTCAAAAAGCCGACAAAATTGTAGTGATGCAAAAAGGAAAAATTGTAGAGCAAGGCACTCACGATGAACTCATTGCGATCAACGGAATGTATAATAAATTAGTGATGATGCAGTCTTTCGAATGAGGATTTTGGATTTCAGAATGTAGATTTCAGATTTATCAGCGGATTTTTAATTTTTAATTTTCGATTTTTAATTTAATAAATGTACGGCAATAACCCAAACATAACACTTCCTGAGGATCCAGACACGGTAGTTTGGAAGTACTTAGACTTGTCGAAATTTCTCGATTTATTGATGTCTCAGAAACTCTTTATGTCTCGATCTGATAAATTTGAAGACCAATATGAAGGCACTTTCAGTGAACCAACCTACGAAGAGATTAAAAAAATTGCCATAAACAATCCTGAATTTCTAAATTATTACAAAACACATCGCGAAAAAGTAGCGGTTAGTAGTTGGCATATCAACGAATACGAATCTTTTGCGATGTGGCAAATTTTCACCCAAAATAGCGAAGGATTAGCTATTCAATCTACTATCGGAAGATTACAAAACGCCGTGAATGCCGAAAAAAATCATAAGCAATACATTGGCGAAGTAAACTATATTGATTACAAGAAAGAATACATTCCGTTTGACGATATGTTTTTCCCATTTTTGTTCAAACGAAAAAGTTTTCAGTACGAAAGAGAAGTTCGCATCATTTCTGACGTTAGCGAAAGTAATATTAAATTAAATGATGGACTAAAAATAAATGTAGACATCAATCAACTCATTGAAAAAATCTACATCCACCCCAAATCAGAAAACTGGTATAAGAATCTTGTTATTGAATTAGTTTCAAAACTAGGATTTGATTTTACGATAGAAAAATCGGATTTAGAGAGTGATATTTTGATATAAAATCAAAACCTTGCATTCAATTTCAAACTAAAAACTCTAGTAGTTAAATAATTAGGTATTGCATATTGATTTTTAGAATACACATCCCGAACCCAAGTATTGGTAATGGCGTTTTGATTGTCAAAAAGATTGAAAATTTCTAAACCAATGGCTAATTCTTTGAAGGGTTGGAGCCATTTTTTAGTCGATGGGTTTTGACTATCAATTAAAATTTTAGAAAAACCAACATCGGCACGGCGGTAATCTCGTAACCTGTTTTGGTATACATAAGGATCGGCATAAGAGGGTGATCCTCCGGGTAAACCAGTATTGTATACTAAGTTTAAATATAATTTTACTGTTGGAATATTAGGCATAAAATCCTGAAATAATAATGCAAATTTCAATCGTTGATCTGTAGGTCTAGCAATATAGCCTTTGTTATTGATATTTTCTTCTGTTTTAAGATATCCGAAACTAATCCAGGACTCAGTACCTGGAACAAATTCTCCATTGAGCCTAAAATCAAATCCTTGCGCATAGGCCTTAGCATTATTGTTGGCTTCATAACGAATTCGAACATTGTCTAGAGTATAAGTATTGACATCTGTCAAAGATTTATAATATAGCTCGGAAACCATTTTGAAAGGACGGTTCCACATCTTGAAATTATAATCATTACTCAATACAAAATGTACCGACTGTTGCGCATTTACATTGGGTAAAACTACGCCGTCTCTATTTCTCAACTCCCTATAAAATGGTGGCTGATGGTACAATCCGCCTGACAATCTAAAAAATAGTTCTTTTTTCCATTTTGGTTTTAATGAAAACTGAAATCTAGGGCTTAAAGTCATTTGAATATCACCAGATGCTGTTTCTGATTCCACCTGCCATTGATGCATTCTGACTCCAGCATTAAACCATACTTGGTTGTTGCCTATAGTCCCTTTTTGACTCCATTGTGTATACCCCGAAAAACGATTAATAGTAACATAATTTGTGGCCCTCACATTTTGATACGGTACTAATGGACCAGTATAAGAAGAATAAGGTTGGTCATTTTTAGGTAAAAAATCAGGAGGATTTAAAGAAAAACCTGCCGAATCGACTACTTCCCACTCTACTACCCGATCTCTAATAGATTCACGAGTATATTTGGCTCCCCACTCTAATTGGCATTTTTTCCAATCGTACATTCCTTTAAGCTCCATGTTAAAAATTAGAGCGTCCAAATCATTACGAGCATGATTAAGCTGACCTCCCACGCCTCTTGAAAACGTTACATCACCATAGGTATCTGAGCCTAAATTAGTGTCTACTTCGCCTAAATTATATTGAGCCAAAATATCAAAGTATTCTTTTTCTTGGGTATGATAAAGTGAAGCAATGAGTTTGTAAGTAGCTTTTTCTGAAGCTACAAAAGTAGATTTAACAGCACCAAAATAAGTGTTGTATTTGTCTTTTTCCTGACCTTCATAATATACTATAAGCGTTTGAGGATCATCAATAGTGCCAAAATTGGTTTGTCTGGTTAAAGGCTGGTATTGATAATCATTTTGAGAAATATTACCTAAAAAACTCCATTGAAATTTAGTGGAAGCATTGAAATTCACATTGGTTTGAACATCTACAAAAGTAGGTTTGAAATTTGTTTGGGTGTCTTGACTGTTGACTAAAAGACTATTATTTCTGTATCGAACACCAGTAATTGCTGACCATTTTTTATTTTTGGAAACAACATCTACAGCAAGACTAGCTCCGAGAAAACTAGCTTCGGCAACGGCAGCAAATTTTGTTGGTTTTCGATAGGTAATATCTAAAACTGAAGATAATTTATCGCCAAATTTAGCTTGAAAACCACCTGCCGAAAAATCTATATTTTGAACCAAATCGGTATTGGTAAAACTCAAACCTTCTTGCTGTCCTGAACGGATTAAAAATGGACGATAGACTTCAATTTCATTTACATAGACTAAATTTTCATCATAATTTCCACCACGAACAGCATATTGCGTACTCAATTCGTTATTAGAATTTACGCCAGGCAAAGATTTTAAAATATTTTCGACACCAGCATTGGCTCCTGGAATTTTCCGTATTACTTCTGGCGAAATGGTTGTTATTCCCTGAACTCTTTTTTTGTTATTTCCAATAATCAAAATTTCTCCCATTTGTTCTTCTTGGTTGTTCATGACCAAGTTAAATTCATAATCCTCATTAGGTTTTAAAGTAAGAGTGATGCTAGCTCTTTTTTGAGAAACATGCGAAAAAACAAGCGTTATTTTCTTATTTGCAGGGACAACTATACGGTAAAAACCCGTATTATTGGATTGGATTGTATTTCCCAAAACTGTTATGTTTACACCATCTACAGGACGATTATTATCATCAAGAATAACCCCTTTTACTATCGCAGATTGTGCTAAAACACCAGTGTTTATAAATAACAAGAAGAAAACAAGTATTATTTTATTTAGGCTCAAGGAAATTATTTTTTAATGTTTTGGCTTCTAAAAAAAAGCGTTTCAAAGATAGTAGAATTCCCTACATTATCTACAACTTCAATTTTTAATTTATTTTCACCTTCAGCAACGATTGCATCACTAAAATTATGGGTTATTTTTTTGGTTTTACTATCATATTCAAACAAAATCCAGTTGTCGTTCAAATACCCGTTATAAGATTTTATGCCCGATTGACTATCACTAATCGTGAATTGAATACTTTTTTTATCTGTTAACCATTTTCCTTCGATAGGACTTGCTATGCTTATTTTTGGCGCAATTGTATCTAAAACTAAAGCATACTTTCCTAAAGTTTTAACTTTGGTTGTGAAAGTAGCCTCTTTTCGAAATGTAGCATTGTAACTCACTTTTAAACCATCCATTAAAGCGATATATAATTTCTCTCTTTGGGCTTCAGTATGTTTCGTGTCCTCTATGGTAATCGTAAAATTAGAATGGGCAGGAACAGAGTTATCATGAAGGATTAAAGTATCATTTATGACATCAAAATTAAAATTAAAATCTTCATAAAAAGTGCCTGCTGGGAAAAAAACCGACATGTTTTCCTTTTCGAAATTACTATCTTTATTTGCCTTTATATAATACTTTGAAAGTTCTGGTTCTGGTGCGATAATTGGCGATTGTGCATCATAAACAATTGGAATAGAAACGGTAGTGGTATTGCCATAAAAATCAGAAACTTCAATTCGGTCTAATGAGGTTAAATTAGGAAGAACTGAAAGAATCCCATTGGTATCATCTGATTTAATAATACTCAATTTATAGGGAGTTTTCATAAATAATTTTTGAACTCTTTGTCCTGATTTTTTATACATAGAGAAATCAATCAAAGCATTGATATAGCGCATTTCATCAAAAGAATAAGTATCAAATTGATACCCAAAATTGGGTAATCCGTTAAGATACGACTGAACTTTATAAACACCATTGGGACTAAAAGACACATTGTCATAATCTGAAGTTTGAATACCAAAACCAATTTTGCCATTGGTCAAAACTTTATCCGATAAATAAATGCCATCCTTTTGTAGTTTCAAATTGAGTAGTAAAGGACGCTTAGACTGATTGACTGTCGTCTCATTAGTTATTGGATAAACATAAACACCTGAAAGAATTGGCTTTTTTGTGTCTTTCAAAAATTTATCAAAACCAAAAAGCAATGGATTTATAATATTCTCGGTGATATTATCTCGAAATTCAAAATGCAAATGTGGTCCCTCTGAACCTCCTGTGTTTCCTGACAGGGCAATAATTTGATCTTTTTTTACTTCTAATTCTCCCGGTTTTAGATAGATTTCTAACTCAAATGATTTTTCTTTATAATGAGTACTTTTTATAAAACTTTCGATTTCTCCAACCATTTTTTGCAAATGCCCATAGACAGAGGTGTATCCATTAGCATGAGTAACGTAAAGTGTTTTTCCGTTACCAAAAGTAGAAATCTTGATTCTTGAAATATAACCATCTGCAACAGCATACACATTTAAACCTTCTTTTTGCATGGTTCTAAAATCAAAACCTGCATGAAAATGATTGGGTCTTAATTCACCGAAATTACCTGCTAACTGCATTGGAATATCCAAAGGAGAACGAAAATAATCTTTAGGGTACTCTTTTTGAGCTAATATAAAATTGCTGAAAAGCAAGGTGTAAATAAATAATTTCATATGTAGATGTTTATTGTTTTTTATCCGTCATATGTAATTCGCATATCTTCAATGGTGTTTGCGACCAATTATTAGTCATGCTCATTTCATAAAATAAATTTTGGCTAAGTTAGAAATTATGAAATAAATAAAAAACACTTAAACACAACGTGCTGTTTCATAAATAATTATATATTTTATTATAAAAAAGCAGATAAAATATTGTATTACTAAAAAGGAATCTTAACTTTGTAAGATTAAGTAATACGTAGATTAAATTTATGAGTGTGATTGCAGAAATTATTGATACTCTCGAAAATAAAATTGGAAAACTTTTTGTCAAGATAAATACACTTGAAAAAAATAACCAAGATTTAAATATGAAATTATCAGATGCTGTAAAAACCATAGAAAATCAATTTCTAGAGATTGAAGCGTTAAAATCGCAATATGAAACACTCAGAATTGCCAACGGATTACTAGGCAGTGAAGAAAACAAAAGAGGTACAAAGCTTAAAATAAATTCATTAATTCGTGAAATTGATTACTGTATAGCGCAACTATCAGATTAGTAAAAAATTATGGACGAAAAGCTTAAAATAAAAATATCAATTGCTGATCGCGTTTACCCATTAACGGTAGATATGTCTCAGGAAGAAGGACTCAGAAGTGCTTCAAAAAAAATTGATGTGATGATTAAGCAATTTGAAGAAAATTATGCCGTTCGGGACAAGCAAGATGTTTTAGCCATGTGTGCTTTACAATTTGCTTCTCAAGCAGAACAAAAACAAATTGATAATGCCATAAATGGCGAAGAAACTATGGAACGAATTAACAAGCTTAATTCGCTCTTAGATCAATATCTCGAAGATTAAAATATACGTTCTTAACAGAAACTAAGTTACTGCCTACATTAGTTCATATTTGGTAAACTCAACACTAACAATTTAGAATGAGCAAATCATCGTTACTATAGCAAGCCAATTCAGTTTGGAAGCTTGAACAACGAGTTAGCTCAAAACTTGTATTTCCGAGTTTATACAAGCAACCTAATGTAGGCTTTTTTTATATATAAATTTTAACTAAACATGGACATTTTAACAATAATTATTTCAGGAATTGGTGGAATTGCAGGCGGTTTTGGAATAGCCAAAACAATAGAAAAAAGCAACATATCCAATCTAATAAAAAACGCAAAGAAAGAAGCCACATCAATCTTAAAAGATGCCAATCTAGAAGCCGAAAACATCAAAAAGGATAAAATTCTTCAGGCAAAAGAACGCTTTATCGAATTGAAATCAGAACACGAGCAAGTCATTCTTTCTCGTGATCAAAAAATGGCAGAAGTCGAAAAAAGAGTGAGAGACAAAGAATCTCAGATTTCGAATGAACTATCAAAAGCAAAAAAAATAAATGATGATTTTGAAGCTAAAACTAATGAGTTTAACTCTAAAATTGAAATTTTAGAAAAGAAACAAATTGAAGTAGAAAAGTTGCACAAAAGCCAATTGCAACAACTAGAAGTTATTTCTGGTTTATCTACTGAAGATGCTAAAAATCAATTGATAGAAGGATTGAAAGCAGAGGCAAAAAGTCAGGCAATGTCTCAAATTCAAGACACTATTGAAGAAGCGAAATTGACAGCTCAACAAGAAGCAAAAAAGATAATCATCAACACCATACAAAGAGTTGGAACAGAAGAAGCGGTAGAAAACTGCGTCTCTGTATTCAATATTGAATCCGATGATGTAAAAGGGAGAATCATTGGTCGTGAAGGTAGAAACATTAGAGCCATCGAAGCGGCTACTGGTGTAGAAATAATCGTTGATGATACTCCTGAAGCCATTATTCTTTCATGCTTTGATCCTGTTCGTAGAGAAATTGCTCGTCTATCTTTGCACAAATTAGTGACTGATGGTAGAATTCACCCAGCACGAATCGAAGAGGTAGTTGCTAAAACTACCAAACAAATTGATGATGAAATTATAGAAGTAGGTAAACGTACGGTAATCGATTTAGGTATTCACGGATTACATCCTGAATTGATAAAAGTAGTTGGAAGAATGAAATACCGCTCGTCTTATGGACAAAATTTACTACAACACTCTCGCGAAGTTTCTAAACTTTGTGGTATTATGGCTGCTGAATTAGGACTAAATGTAAAACTGGCCAAAAGAGCTGGATTATTGCACGATATTGGTAAGGTTCCAGATGCCGAAAGTGATTTACCTCACGCATTGTTAGGGATGCAATGGGCCGAAAAATATGGCGAAAAAGAAGAGGTTTGCAACGCCATTGGAGCACACCACGACGAAATTGAAATGAAATCTTTATTATCACCAATCGTTCAAGTTTGTGATGCTATTTCAGGTGCAAGACCAGGAGCTAGAAGACAAGTTCTTGATTCTTATATTCAACGTCTAAAAGACTTGGAAGAAGTAGCTTATGGTTTTAACGGTGTGAAAAATGCTTATGCCATCCAAGCTGGTAGAGAATTGCGTGTTATTGTAGAAAGCGAAAAAGTTTCTGACGATAATGCAGCTAAATTATCTTTTGAAATATCACAAAAAATACAAACCGAAATGACTTATCCTGGTCAGGTAAAAGTGACTGTGATTAGAGAAACAAGAGCGGTAAATATTGCTAAATAGATTTTTAGATTACAGGTTGCAGGTTGCAGTTAGTAGGTTGCAGATTACAGGTAGCAGGTAGGAGATAGCAAATAGCAAATAGCAAAAAAAACGAAAACGTTCTGAGAAATCAAGATGTTTTCGTTTTTTTTATAGGTTTTTAACATTCTTAATCTGAAATCTACTAGCTGTGACCTGATTCCTTTCTCGGGTGAAAATTATTGATTATTTGGGTTAAAAATTTCCTGTCAAGATGCACATAAATTTCGGTAGTTGTTATCGATTCATGCCCTAGCATTAATTGAATAGAACGCAAATCGGCTCCATTCTCTAGAAGATGCGTTGCAAAAGAATGACGCAATGTATGCGGACTGATGCTTTTGTTTAAATCAATTTTCACAGCTAAATCTTTGATTATTGTAAAAATCATAGCTCTTGTGAGTTGCCTTCCTCTCCTATTTAAAAACAAGGTGTCTTCAAATCCTTTTTTGGTATCGATATGATTCCTAATAGTTTCTTTGTACAAAAGAATATATTTTTGAGTCAAATTACCAATCGGAACAAAACGTTGTTTATTCCCTTTTCCAGTAATTTTAATAAAGCCTTCGTCAAAAAACAAATCGGATATTTTTAAGGCAACTAATTCGGAAACTCGAAGTCCACAACCATAAAGTGATTCTAACATCGCTTTGTTTCGCACCCCTTCTGGGGTACTTAAATCAATAGCCGAAATTAAGGCGTCAATTTCTTCGATTGACAAAGTGTCGGGAAGTTTTCTACCTGTTTTGGGAGTTTCTATCAACTCCATGGGATTGTCTGAACGATAATCTTCAAAAATTAAATAGCTAAAAAAACTTTTCAATCCTGAGATTATTCGGGCTTGAGAACGTGGATTCACTTCTTTTGAAACGGCATAAATAAATTGCTGAACGGTTTCTTCCGAAATTTTTATGGGTGAAACTACAATCTCGTTTTCTGCCAGAAAAACACACAATCGTTCTATATCAAAAGAATAATTGTCGATGGTGTTTTTAGACAAACCTCTTTCGATTTTTAAATACGACTGATAGCTTTTTATATAGTTAGTCCAACTCATAGTACAAAGAAACGGTATTTTTAAGGCATAAAAAAACCACTCAATTGTTATTTATGTTGAATACAATAATGTAAGATGAAAAGAAATAAAAATAGAATAAATTCGTTCCTAAAATAATATCAGTAAATTTGAAATAATTAAAAAACCCAATTATGAAAAAAATATTTTTTGTTGCCGTAGTACTATTTGTTACAAATGTAACTATTCAAGCGCAATCCGTTAAATTTGGTGTCAAAGCTGGATTAAATTATGCTAATGAAATTGGAACTAATATAATTGTAAACAGCATCAATTATAAGACCGAAGCTATCACTAGTTATCATGCTGGATTGGTTGCCCAAATTGGGCTTTTTAAAGGCGTTGCTTTTCAACCTGAATTGTTATATTCGACCCAAGGAGCAACTTATACTAAAGCCTTAGTAGAAATCCAAAATGAATTGGGCTATATCTCCATTCCTGCTATTCTTAAAATCGATTTAAACAAGACCTTTAGCCTAGAATTAGGTCCGCAAGCCTCGTTTTTATTGAGCGAAAAAAATACTTTTGATGCCAAAGATGCCAATACTTTTGATTTTGCCGCAGTTGGTGGTTTAGGCTTAAAAATCACCAAAAGTCTGTTTCTGCAAGCTCGATATGTTTTGGGTTTAACCGAAATGTCGAAAGATGCACAAACCAAAAATTCAGTAGTTCAAATTTCAGCAGGTATTCTTTTTTAGAAAAATTAAAAACAAATTCTACACAAACCGTTCTATTATAGAACGGTTTTTTTATTTTTACAAAAATATAAATTATGAAAATTTGCATCATTAATGGACCAAACCTCAATCTACTGGGTAAACGAGAGCCTGAAATATATGGAACAGAAACGTTTGAAGATTATTTAGATATCTTGAAAAGCAAGTTTCCGAATGTAGAATTCACTTATTTTCAAAGTAACATAGAAGGAGAATTGATTGGTAAAATTCAAGAATTTGGTTTTTCTTATGATGGAATTATTCTCAATGCCGGCGCTTATACCCATACTTCAGTTGGTATTGGCGATGCGATAAAATCTATTACTACTCCTGTTATTGAAGTTCATATTTCGAATACGTATTCACGTGAAAGTTTCAGACATCAGTCTTATATTTCAGGAAATGCAAAGGGAGTAATTCTTGGTTTTGGAATGCGAAGTTATGAATTAGCTGTATTGTCATTCTTGTAATAAATCATTCGCCACGAATTCACGAATTCTATATTTTGACTTTACGCTTATACAAGCAGTAAATATTGGTGAATTCGTGGCAAATATTTTTTTTTATCCTTAAGCTTTACATTTATTAGGCTCTTACAATTTTAGCCCCTATGGCTCTTAGCCTCTCGTCTATTCGCTCATACCCTCTATCAATTTGCTCGATATTTTGGATGGTGCTTGTCCCTTTTGCCGAAAGAGCTGCAATCAACAAGGAAATTCCAGCTCTAATATCTGGTGAAGACATGGTAGTCGCTTTTAATTGTGATTTAAAATCATGACCTATAACTACAGCTCTGTGTGGATCACAAAGAATAATTTTAGCCCCCATATCAATCAATTTATCAACAAAGAATAATCGGCTTTCAAACATTTTTTGGTGAATCAAAACATCCCCTTTTGCTTGAGTTGCTACAACTAATATGATACTCAATAAATCGGGAGTAAACCCTGGCCAAGGCGCATCAGAAACCGTTAAAATAGAACCATCAATATCTGTTTTTACTTGATAACCGTCTTTGTGTTCTGGTATATAAATATCATCACCTCTTCTTTCTAATGTTATTCCTAGTTTTCTAAATACATTTGGAATAAGTCCTAGGTTATCCCAACTAACATCTTTAATGGTAATTTCACTTCGGGTCATAGCAGCCAGTCCAATCCAACTTCCTATTTCGATCATATCAGGTAGGATTCTGTGAGTACAACCCCCTAAACTTTCAACACCTTCTATAGTCAATAAATTAGACCCAATACCTGAAACTTTAGCTCCCATGGCATTCATCATTTTACAAAGCTGTTGCAAATAGGGTTCACAAGCTGCATTATAAATAGTAGTTTTCCCTTTGGCTAAAACAGCAGCCATCACAATATTTGCTGTTCCTGTAACCGATGCCTCATCTAATAACATATCGGCACCTATTAAACCTTCTTGGGCTTCAACACCATAAAAATGATCTTCTCTATTGTAACGAAATTTAGCTCCAAGATTAATAAAACCTTCAAAATGAGTATCTAATCTTCGTCTTCCTATTTTATCGCCTCCAGGTTTTGGTATGTATCCTTTTCCGAATCTGGCTAATAATGGCCCAACAATCATGATTGAGCCTCGAAGAGAACCACCTTCTTTTTTGAAAGCTTCGGTCTCCAAATAGCCTACATTTACCTCATCTGCTTGAAAGGTATAGGAACCTGAACCTATTTTTTGAATTTTAACCCCTAAATTACCTAAGAGTGTAATTAGCTTATTAATATCAATTATATCTGGAATATTATTAATGGTTACCTTTTCAGGAGTTAATAATACGGCACATAAAATTTGCAACGCTTCATTTTTTGCTCCTTGTGGGGTAATTTCCCCTTTTAGGCTAAAGCCTCCTTCAATTTTAAAAATTCCCATTTTTTTTTGGTTATGGGTTATGGGTTATAGGTTATGAGTTGCCAATTACAAACTCATAACCTATAACCTATAACTGTTTTACAAAGGTTTTCTATTTTGGTTTTTATGTAATGGATTTGGCTTACTCAATTTACCATTTTTGTTGTTTTGAATTTTAGGTTGACCTACAGGAGTGATTTTGTTTGACACCCTTTTATTGGTTCTCAATAAATCGTTAGTTGTCAATAGCTCTTCTGTACTTTGAATAAGATTTAATTTACCATCTGATAATTCATATAAATGTTCGAAAATAACATCATCTTTTACGGTATCTTTATTCCAACTCAAATATGATTTTTTCATGTGATTGGCAATTACTTTGACCAAAGCATTTTTCATTTCACCATCCTCCCACTTATTGGCAACATCAATCATATACTTAATATTATTACCATAATATCGGTATTTGGGATAATTCTGCGGATAATTTAAAACATCGGGCTTGAGTTGTAAAACTTCGCGTGTAGGCACTGGATAAGGTGACTCTACATCTAATTTAAAATCAGACATTATGAAAATTTGATCCCATAATTTGTGCTGAAAATCAGGCACATCCCGCAAATGAGGATTCAAACTCCCCATTACTTGAATTATATATTTTGCGATTTTATTTCGCTCCTCACGATCTTCAATAGCAGTGGCTTGATCGATTAATTTTTGCAAATGCCTACCATATTCCGGAATAATTAAATGAACTCTTTCGGCATTATATTCCAAATTAAAAACAACATCGTTTGCAACTTCTTTTATATATTTTGTATTCATATGTGGTTACTTATTGTTTTTTTATAGGTCATATGTAATTCGCATAGATCTTCACTATGTATGCTTCATATTTCCAGATTGCTCATTTCATATTTATAGGGAAATAATACCTTTAATTGTAGAAACTTCAATGTATTTTTTGATAATTTCTTGTGGGTTTTTCATATTGACATCAACAGATATACTTGTGAATTTTCCTGTTTTAGATTTAGTTGTTTTTATCACAGCTCCCATCTCATTAAATGCATCTTCAACTCGAATCACATTATCTGCCTTGGAAGGGACAATAAATTTAAATAAATAAACTGCAGGCCAAGTAGAACTGTTCTCTAACTCGACTTTTAATCTTTCATAAAAATCTTCGGGGTTTTTTTCCATTCTAAAATTAAAAATAAAAAGCAAATATACTGTTTTGGATTTATATTACAGGATATAGAATTTAGGTTTTTTAATAATAAAGAAGCTATTATATCATTTTATCACATTTGAATTCAAATAACTTTAAGTAAATTAGCCCGCAGAAATAAAAAAGCTAATATAAGTATTCTTATTGCATTTTTTATACTCTTAAACTAAAATTTTATTGTCTTTAGTATAGAATCCTACAATAAATATTTATGCAAACAGCATTAGAAATCCTCAAAAAACATTGGAATCACAACGGTTTTAGAACTCCTCAAAACGAAATAATAAATTCTGTTTTAGATGGCAATGATACTTTTGGGTTAATGCCAACGGGGGGAGGGAAATCTATTTGTTTTCAAATTCCAGCGCTGATGAAAGAAGGAATTTGTCTCGTTATTTCGCCTCTAATCGCCTTGATGAATGACCAAGTACAAGATTTACAAAAACGCAATATAAAAGCCATAGCATTGACTGGCGGAATTCGATCGGACGAAATAATTACGTTGCTTGATAATTGTGAATTTGGAAACTATAAATTGTTATACCTTTCACCTGAACGTTTACAATCGGACTGGATTTTAGAACGCATAAAAAACCTTCCTATAAACCTTATTGCTATTGATGAGGCACATTGTGTATCGCAATGGGGACATGATTTTCGCCCTGCATATCTTAAAATTGCCCAACTAAAAACCTATTTTCCCAATATTCCATTTCTCGCACTAACAGCATCAGCTACAAAGACCGTTCTTGAAGATGTAATTCTTCAATTAGGCATGAAGCAATCCGTCCTTTTTCAGAAATCATTCGAAAGAAAGAATATTGCTTATATGGTTTTTGAGGTTGAAGACAAACTTTATAAAATTAATCAGATTCTAAATAAAAATCCTGAGCCTTGTATCATCTATGTTCGAAATAGAAAATCATGCTCCGATACTGCTTTTCAACTACAATCTTTAGGTTTTAAATCCACCTATTATCATGGTGGGTTATCTATGAAGGAAAAAATGAATAACATGAATCTTTGGATGAATGAAGAAGTACAAATCATGGTTGCTACTAATGCTTTTGGAATGGGAATCGACAAATCAAATGTTAAAACAATAATTCACATTCAGCTGCCCGAAAGTATTGAAAGTTATTATCAAGAAGCGGGTCGTGCTGGGAGAGATGAACAAAAAGCTTTTGCCATAATACTAACAAGCCCATCAGATATAGCACAAGCCAAAAGCCAGTTTATCAATGTATTGCCTGATAAAAAAATTGTTACTCAAATTTATATTAAAATCTGCAATTATTTTCAAATTGCTTATGGCGAAGGAATAAACGAACAATTTTCGTTTAACTTGAATCAATTTTGCCAAAAATATGGTTTTCCTGTTTTAAAAACTTTCAATGCAATTCAATTTTTAGATCGTCAAGGAATTTTAAGCTTATCGCAGGAATTTTCAGAAAAAGTGACTGTTCAATTTATCATTGATTCGAAAGAAGTGATACGTTATATGAGTCTAAATCCAAATGAAGAAATCGTTCTTTTGCCTTTACTGCGAACCTATCCCGGAATTTACGAATCACAAACCGCTATAAACTTATCCTTGATTGCCAAAAAATCAAATTCTGAAGAATCCCTAATTCTTTCGGTTTTAGAAAAATTAAAGAACCTTGACATTATTGAGTATCACAAAAAAAACAATGATGCCACCATTATTTTTAATGAAATTAGAGAAGATGAAAAGACAATTAATCGAGTTTCTAAATATCTTGAAAATCAAAATAATCAAAAAATTATTCAATTTAATTCTGTTTTAAAATATATCAGTGAAAGTAAAACCTGCAAGAGTAAATTAATCTTGAATTACTTTGGAGAAAATATAAATTCTGATTGTGGTATATGTTCCTATTGTATTTCTAAAAAAAACAAACCAACTAATATCGCTTTGGTTTCAGAAAAAATTATTATTGTATTAAAAAATGCAGATTTTAATTCAAGAGAAATACAAATCCAAACAAAATGTACTCAAGACGATGTTATCTTTGCTTTGAAAATTTTATTAGAAAATAATACAATTACAATAAAACCAAACAATAAATATTCACTAAAATAACAACGAAATTGCTTCTGCACAAGCGAACAAATCGTTCCTCGCAATAACTATGGAAAAACTACGAATCGTATTTATGGGAACCCCCGAATTTGCAGTTGGCATTTTGGATACCCTACTAAATAACAACTATAATATTGTTGGGGTTATTACCGCTGCCGACAAACCAGCTGGTCGTGGACAAAAAATAAAATACTCGGCTGTAAAAGAATATGCATTACAAAAGAATCTCACTTTGCTACAACCAACAAATTTGAAAGATGAATTATTTTTAACTGAATTAAAGGCTCTTAATGCCAATTTACAGATTGTTGTTGCCTTTAGAATGCTACCCGAAGTAGTTTGGAAAATACCGAAGTTAGGCACCTTTAATCTACATGCTTCATTGTTACCAAATTATCGTGGAGCTGCACCTATCAATTGGTCTATAATAAATGGTGATACAAAAACAGGTGTAACTACTTTCTTTATTGATGATAAAATAGATACTGGAGCAATGATTTTAAGTTCTGAAATTGAAATCCTTCCAAATGAGAATGCTGGACAATTACACAATCGATTAATGGGATTAGGAAGTGAAACTGTATTAAGTACTTTAAATTTAATTGAAAGTGAAAATTTAAATACGATTATACAAAATGACAATCCAGATATAAAAACTGCCTATAAATTAAATAAAGAAAATTGTAAAATAGATTGGTCAAAAACTGGAGAGGAAATTTACAACCACATTAGAGGCTTATCGCCTTATCCAGCAGCTTGGTGTTATTTAAGTGATAACAATTCTGAATGGAATATTAAAATTTATGAAGCAAAATTGATTCTAGAAAACCATGATTTCGTTATTGGTAGCTTAGTTTGTACCAAAAAAGAAATGAAAATTGCAATCAAAAATGGGTTTATCCAGATTTTGCGCCTACAATTTCCAGGCAAAAAGATAATGAATACTGCAGAATTACTCAATGGAATCAGTTTTTCAGGAACTGCAAAAGCATATTAAGACCAATAAAACTAGTGTTTGAGAGCTTAATACGCCTGGTTTATCAACAAATAAAATAAGTTATCAACAAAAAGTATGGAAATTCAACAAAACTCTTGTACGATACGTAAATCCTACTAAATTTGTTGTAATAACAAAGTTTTTTTTAACTAATCCTTTAATATCTTAACATTATGAACAAATCAGAATTAATTGACGCTATCGCTGCTGACGCAGGAATTACTAAAGCTGCTGCAAAACTTGCTTTAGAATCTTTTTTAGGAAACGTAGGTGGTACTTTGAAAAAAGGTGGTAGAGTATCTCTAGTAGGTTTTGGATCTTGGTCAGTTTCTGCAAGAGCTGCAAGAGACGGTAGAAATCCTCAAACTGGAAAAACAATAAAAATCGCTGCAAAAAATGTAGTGAAATTTAAAGCAGGTGCTGACTTAGAAGGTTCAGTAAACTAATTTAAGTTTTTTTAAAACATATTAAAACCTTCCTATCGGAGGGTTTTTTTATGCTTAATAAAGAAATATTTGTTTAATTAATAATTTTTTTATTAAATTTATTAAAAATACTAGCACAATGATTTCAGAAAAATTAAAAAAAGGGAATTTATTAATTGCTGAACCTTCGATGATTGGTGATTTATCCTTTAATAGATCCGTTATTCTTATAGCGGACCACAACCAAGGAGGATCTGTTGGATTTATAATCAATAAACCATTAAAATACACACTAAACGATTTAATTCCTGAAATTAATGCGCCTTTTAAAATATACAATGGAGGTCCTGTTGAACAAGACAATCTTTATTTTATACACGATATTCCAGATTTAATTCCAAACAGTATAGAAATTTCTCTCGGTATTTATTGGGGAGGTGAATATGAAACTATCAAAGACCTTATTAATAACAATAAAATAAGTAAAAAAAATATCCGCTTTTTTTTAGGATATACTGGATGGGGAGAAAATCAATTAATCGACGAAACGGAGGGAAATTCATGGATTGTAATTGAAAATAGCTATAAAAACAAAATTATTGGAAAATCGGCTTCGTCTTTTTGGAAAGAAAAAATTATGGAATTAGGAGGGGACTATTTAATTTGGTCTAATTCTCCAGAAAATCCATACCTAAATTAATTGATACCTATAAAATTATTTAATTTTTGAACTAATTTATTAGCTAAAATTGAAGTATATTCTTTTTTTCGGTATTTAGAAATGGGTTGTATTCCCTTAATGACATTGGTTATAAACAACTCGTCTGCTTTTTGCAAATCAAAAGGGGAAATTGTCTCTTCTACAACTTCTAAATTTTCAATTCCTTTTGCTAATTTTAAAACCTGCTTTCTCATTACACCATTCAAACAACCTTCAGAAACTGGAGGCGTGATTAATTTATCTCCTCTTAACATAAATATATTTCCCTGCAAAGCTTCTACAACATTTTTAGCATCATTTAATAACAAGCAATTATCTAATCCATTTTCACTAGCATAAATACTTGCGGTGATGTTGATGATTTTATTTGTTGTTTTGATAGAAGAAAGCAAATGCCGTGTTACATAAAAATCAGTAAACAAATCTACCTCGTAATGATTACTATTTAAAACATATTCTTTGTTTTCCATAGGCTGCAAATCAATCAAAAAAGAAACTGTATTAGTAGTAGGTAAATAATACCCTCCATCATTTCTGTAAACGGTAATTCTGGCTCGTGAACAAGCAAGCGCAACTTTGCTTTTTGCTAATGCAAGTATTTGTTCTTCAATATATTCCATGGTGAAATTCATGGGTATTTCCATTCGAACAATACGCATAGAAGACATTAACCTAAAATAATGATCTTCGAGAAAAAGAATTTTGGAGTTTACAATTTTAACTGTTTCAAAAACAGCATCTCCGTATAAAAAACCACGATTATGAGTTAACAAATTCGTGTCATCGCTTACCACATTACCAATAAAATTTATCATACTATTAAAAAAAATCACGCCAAAAGGCGTGACAAATATAAGTTTAAAAAAAGAAATAATCTAGACGGAACCAATAACATGTTTAAGATCTGAAATTTGATTTTCCCATAAAAGTTTAGCTTCACTAATTTCATCCTCAAAAGCAAAATCAATCACCATTAAAGATACATCTTTTGTGATTTCGTCTACCAAAATATTCAATTCAAAAAAATAATCCGTGTCTTTATTATTATCGTCTACCCATTTAAACCTTACTTTTTCGCCATTTTTTTTTGAGGAAAGCCTTGCTTTTTCTTCGGAATCATCCCAAATAAATGTGAAAAATTCTCCGCGTGAATTCACATTATTGGCAAACCATTCTGACAAGCCCGAAGGGGTCGAAATATATTGGTATAACAGCTGTGGTGAAGAATTTATTGGAAATTCAATTTCGTAACGTATTTTCAAGTCCATCTTTAGATTAAATTTTTTGGAAAAGTATAGAATATAAAGCCAAAAAAAAAGCCTTTTCAAAAATATTTTTTTTTATCTTATTATATACTTGTAACCTCTGATTTAATTTTTATATTTGCACCCGCATTGAAAGATGGTTTTCCTCTCTCATTATGGCGAGGTAGCTCAGTCGGTTAGAGCGCAGGATTCATAACCCTGAGGTCACGGGTTCAACTCCCGTCTTCGCTACAAGATTTAATTCAATGAAGTTACGGGTTCGTATACATGAACCCGTTTTTTTATGTATACAATTTTCTTACTTTTACAGGCAGTACACCATTTTTATAGAAATCATCTTTTTTGGTAAATAAAAGGGGTTAAAATCGAGTAAAAACTCAATTCATAACCCTGAGGTCAAGGGTTCAACTCCCGGTCTCGCTACAAGGTCCCAATCGCGCTTGCCGTAGATTGGGATTTTTTCATAAAAAAAATATGGAGTTTGCTGTTTATATCCTTTATTCTAAAGACTTTGACAAATCCTATATAGGTTTTACCTCTTCAATCATTCAAAGATTTTATAGCCATAATCTCTTAGCCACCAAAGGACATACCATTAAATTTAGACCATGGACGGTAATTTATCTCGAATTTTATCAAAATAAATCTGACGCTATTAATCGTTAAAAATGGTTAAAATCTGGTATTGGTAGAGATTTTATAAAAGAAGTAAAGAGACAAGAATTCTTATCCGCCGCGGCGGACTGGAGTTCAAATCTCGGTCTCGCTACCATAAAAATCAAGACCTTAAGTTTTTAGCTTAAGGTCTTGACTTTTGTTGGCTCTAACACAAAAATTACTACATCTTAATTTTTTTTGATTCTTCAATCAAAAAAACATTTCTGACCCTAAGTAATCGTAATGATTTCTCTAATCATTTCTAACTTAAACCGTTCAATAACTTTCTCAAACAAATACCAAAAAACCAAACAAACAAAAACTTCTCTTAGCTGTATAAATTGAGTTTAATAAGTGTGTTTTTGCTCTTAGCATAAAAATTTAATTTAAAAAATTTAATTTATAACTTTTTTCTTATTTTAAATACATGTTTTGTGTGTTTAATCGATTAATTATGTGTTTAATCGATTTAAAATAATAAATTTTCATATATTTGAACTTTATATTTGATTTTTTAGAATAGCAATACAACTCTACTATTTTATCATTTCAGATTCAGAATAAACTATTGATTTATTTAAAACATAGCAATATGAAAAAATACTTCCTTTTACAAAGTAAACCATTAGCTACGCTAGTATTCTTCTTATATACCCTTATTTGCATATCTCAGACTACTCAAACAACTAATACAGCTGGTAACTATACTATAACAGTTCCTGCAGGTGTTAGTTCCTTTACTATTGATGCTTATGGTGGTGGTGGAGGCGGTGGAAGTAGTGACAATACATCTACTAATGGAGGTTCTGGTGGAGGTAGTGGTGCTTATGCCAAAGGTATACATACTGTAACCCCAGGAAGTACTTATTATTTTACTGTTGGAACTGGAGGATCTGGTGGTCCAGCGAATAGCACCACACCTCCAACAGCAGGGAGTAGTTCATGGTTTAATACAACTCCTTCAACTAATGCTGAGCCAGCAAATAATGTTCTTGGAACATTAGCTGTTTTTGGAGGTGCAGGAGTAAATAATTCGACTGCTACTCCTTCGAATAGTGGTAGTTTATTTTCTTGCCTAGGAAATAATAGTAGTAATAATGGAAATAATGGAGTTGAAGGAACTAGTTCAGGTGGTGGTGACGGTGGTGCATGTGCACCCCCAAATGCAAGCGCCGGCGGCACTGGATCATCAACTACCAATGGATCAAATGGAAGCATTGCAGGAGCAGGTGGAGGTGGAGGTGATAATAAAGCAGCTGCAAAAGGTGGTGATGGCGCAACGGGTCAAGTAACAATAACTTGGGTATGCCCAACGTATGCGCTTACTTCTGCAACTACAGCTATGAATCCATTTTGTGGCAACTCCACTTCTGAAGTTACATTGAGTTCTACTTCACTACCGTCAGGAACCTACACCGTAACCTATGATTTAGCTGGAGCTACTGTTGCTACAGGCAATACCGCCACAATGACATTTACGGTAGGAAGCCCTGATACAGGAACATTCACAACATCATCTTTAAATGTAGGAGCAACAAATATCACGATAACAAATTTATCATCTGGCGCTGGATGTTTAACTACAATTAGCAGCAACAATACAGCCAGTGTAACGGTAAATCCTTATTTACCCGCAAGTGTTTCTATTAGTGCAAGTGCAACTACAATATGTGACGGAACTAGTGTTGCTTTTACGGCAGTGCCGACCAACGGTGGTACATACCCAAGTTATCAATGGAAACTGAATGGCACCAATGTTGGTTCAGATAGCACAACCTATAGTAGCAATTCTCTTGCAAATGGAGACTTAATAACTTGTGTTTTAACATCAAATGCAACTCCTTGTTTAACTGGCTCTCCTGCAACATCGAATACTATTACCGTAACCGATATTACTGCTCCAACGCTAACTGCTGGTGTTAATCAAAATGCCAATACAGATACTGGCGCTTGTACTGCTTCTGTAATGGTTAGCGATGCCACTTTTGGTGATAATTGTACAGGTTCAACTATTACTTATACTTTAAGCGGCGCTACTACCAAAACCTTGACTTCTGGTCAAGTAGGAACTTACACGTTCAACAAAGGGGTAACGACTATTAATTATACGGTGACTGATGCAGCTTCTAACACAACTTCAGGATCTAATACTATTACCGTAACCGATATTACTGCTCCAACGCTAACTGCTGGTGTTAATCAAAATGCCAATACAGATACTGGTGTTTGTACCGCTTCTGTAATGGTTAGCGATGCCACTTTTGGTGATAACTGTTCTGGTTCAACTATTACTTATACTTTAAGCGGCGCTACTACCAAAACCTTGACTGCTGGTCAAGTAGGAACTTACACTTTTAACAAAGGGGTAACTACTATTAATTATACGGTGACTGATGCAGCTTCTAATACAACTTCAGGATCTAAAAACATTACCGTAACCGATATTACTGCTCCAACGCTAACTGCTGGTGCTAATCAATCAGCCAATACAGATACTGGTGTTTGTACCGCTTCTGTAATGGTTAGCGATGCCACTTTCAATGATAATTGTACAGGTTCAACTATTGCCTATACTTTAACTGGGGCTACTACCAAAACCTTGACTTCTGGTCAAGTAGGAACCTATACGTTCAACAAAGGGATAACTAC
>NZ_JBJXDQ010000043.1:0-2572 GCF_046155325.1 Flavobacterium sp. | reverse complement strand
AATTTTACGGGCATAGATTCTCCTTATGAAAATCCTTTAAATCCAGATATAATTATACAAACAGAATTTGAAACCGAAGCGGCGGCAGTAGAGAAAATAATATCCTTCGTGAAAGATAAACTGGAACTAAAAATTAGAAATTAAGTTATGCCACTTCGAGAACATTAAAAATTTCAGCAATCTCATCTCTTAATTTACAAATCTCAAAAAAATCATAGTTTTAAAAACTAAAATAATTTTTTTATCATGCAAAGTCACAATACCACTTGGACAGAAGAAATAAAATCAGAGAATTCGCTTTGGTCAGTGAACTATAAAGAAATATGGCATTATCGTGATTTATTACTCATGTTGGTAAAGCGAAATTTCACTAACTTTTATAAGCAAACTATTCTAGGTCCAATTTGGTTTTTTATCCAGCCTATTTTAACCACCTTTATTTATGTTATTTTGTTTGGTCAAGTTGCCAAACTGTCCACAGATGGGATACCTCATATGCCTTTTTATTTAGCGGGTATTACCATTTGGAATTATTTTTCGGAATGTCTGTCTAAAAATGCAACCGTATTCAAAGACAATTCAGGAGTTTTTGGTAAGGTATATTTCCCAAGATTAATTATGCCCTTAACCATTGTTGTGTCTGGTTTAATGCGATTTGCAGTTCAATTTGCTTTATTTATTGCGGTAGTGATTTATTATACTTTTGTAGAGAAAAGTATTCACCCCAATTTATGGATTTTGATGACCCCTTTTTTAATGCTCTTGATGGCGGGATTTGCCATGGGTTTAGGAATGATTTTCTCCTCATTAACCACAAAATACAAAGACCTTGTTTTTCTTTTAACGTTTGGGATTCAGTTATTCATGTATGCTACTCCAGTTGTTTATACAGTAACTTCTATTCCAGAAAAGTACAAAGGATTTGTGGAAGCAAATCCGTTAACCGGTATTTTTGAATGTTTTCGTTACGCGTACTTAGGTTCAGGAAGTTTTGAATCTTCTAGTTTGATTCATAGTACTATAATTATAAGTGTTTTGGTTTTTATTGGAATATTAGTTTTCAATAAAGTGGAGAAAAGTTTTATGGATACGGTTTAGCAATACTCTTCGAATCATAAATATTTATTACCATAGATTAAACAATTGTATTAATTCACAAAAGACAATTCTAAGAATAAAATATATTATTTAAATATGAAAAATTTAGCCGTTAAGGCAGAAAACATATCCAAACAATATCGTTTAGGCGAAGTAGGAACAGGAACTTTGAGTCATGATTTAAATCGTATTTGGAGTAAATTTAGAGGAAAAGAGGATCCATATCTTAAAATTGGCGAAGCTAATGACAGAACTTCTAAAGGAGTAAGTGATTATGTTTGGTCATTGCGTGATATTAATTTTGAGATAGAACAAGGCGATGCTGTTGGAATAATTGGAAGAAATGGAGCAGGAAAAAGTACACTCCTAAAATTATTGAGTAAAGTAACTAAGCCCACTACGGGAAGTTTTAAAGTCAATGGTCGCATTGCTTCTTTGTTGGAAGTGGGTACAGGTTTTAATCCTGAAATGACTGGTAGAGAAAATATCTATCTAAATGGTTCTATTTTAGGAATGCGTCGCCATGAAATTACTCGTAAGTTTGATGAAATTGTTGATTTTTCTGGTGTGGAACGCTATATTGATACTCCTGTAAAGCGTTATTCCTCAGGAATGTATGTGCGTTTGGCTTTTGCTGTTGCGGCGCATTTAGAGTCCGAAATTCTTATTGTTGACGAGGTTTTGGCCGTGGGTGATGCCGAGTTTCAGAAGAAATGCATCGGTAAAATGGGTGATGTTTCGAAAGGAGAAGGTAGGACGGTTTTATTTGTAAGTCATAATATGGCTGCGGTAAAATCACTATGCAACAACGGAATAGTTTTGAACAAAGGAATTATAGAACATATTGGTGAAATAAACAGTTGTGTAAGTTTGTATTTAGGTGGAGGAAATAAAGGAATTACGAACATAAAATCATTTAAAGATATTTTTGTAAAAGATGTTTTTAATTTTAATCAGATTGCAATCAAAAGTTCTAAAAATTCATATGAAGATCTTTTACTAGAAAATAATTCATTGGAGTTAACCTCTGAGATTGAAATGCTTACTGATGAACCCGAAAGATATCATATTACCTACCATTTATATAACGAATTAGGAGAGCCGTTGTTTTCTTTTTCGAGTAAGGATAAAGCCAAACTTAAAAAAGGCATTAATAAATTGACATGCCTTTTTCCAGAAAACTTTTTTCAATCAGGAAATTATTCATTGTCACTTTTTGTAGTGGTTGATAAAAGAACCGCTATTTATATAGAAAATGATATTTTTATTTTTACAGTAGTAGACCGAGCTAGGGAGTTAGGCGTATTCATGGGAAGAGAACCAGGCTATATCAAGCCACAATTCACATGGACAAACGAATAATAAAACTCAATTTTGATTATGCAAGCATTAGACAAATCCTTTATGTTTATTAAAAGCGCACTCCATTTGGAGGGTTCTTTTCATAGTATTGAGGAAGTAAAAAAATGGGTTT
>NZ_JBJXDQ010000042.1:0-4168 GCF_046155325.1 Flavobacterium sp. | reverse complement strand
CACTAAAAAGGCATAATGGGATACCACCTCCGGGATGTACACTTCCACCAACAAGATATAAGTTTTTGATACTTGATGAAAAATTAGCATGTCTTAAAAATGCGGCAAATTTATTGTTGCTGGAGTTGCCGTAAAGCGATCCTCCAAAAGAAGAAGTTTGGCTTTCTATGTCAACGGGACTTAACGTACTTTCCGTAACGATATATTTTTCAATATCGGTTTTCAGCATACCATTAATTTTTTCAATAACATTTTTTCTAATCGCTTCAGTATAACTAATACTTTCCTTTTTATTGTGTGGCACATTTACCATAACAAACCAGTTTTCACAACCGTCTGGCGCATCATTTTTGCAATATTTTGATGTGATGTTGATGTAAATTGTAGGGTCGTCAGTTGGAAATTTTTCTGAGAACAAATGATCAAATTCCTTTTTATAATTATCACTGAACAAAATATTATGCAGGCCTAGAGCTTTAAATTCTTTGTTTATTCCCCAATAAAAAACAAATGCACTACTCGATTTTTCTTGTTGAATTAGTTTTTTTGGAGTAAAAGAACTTGGCAATAAATTTTTGTAAAGCACATGAATATCTACATCGCTAGCCACAATATCAAAAGGATAATTAATACCGTTACTATTGATAGATGTTATACGGTTATTAGTCCCCACATCTAATGTCTCAACGGTTTCGTTATACTTAATTGTTATACCTGCTTCCTTAGCCAATTCAACTAAATGTGTTGTGATTTGGTGCATTCCGTTTTTTGGCAAATAAGCGCCAAGATTAAATTCTAGATGCGAAATCATATTCATTAAAGCCGGTGATTTGTATGGATTAGACCCATTATAGGTTGCAAAACGATTGAAAAGTTGTACTGTTTTGGGATTAGAAAAAGTTCGTGAATTTTTTTCGTGCATCGTACTGAATAATCCTAAGAATGGTGAAAATAATATACCTTTTAAAGTCTTAAAATTAATAAAATTTTTCAGTTGATGAAGCGATTGCTTCAAAAATAAATCTTCGGTAGTTTTAAAATAAAAAGCGTTGCGCTTAATATGATTTAAAACAGTTTCTCTTTTTTCATTTAATTTTAAATGCACTTCTTCTGCAAAATCCTCCAGATTAGCAGACGCTTTTAGTTGTGTTCCATCTGAATAAAAATAATGGGTAATGACATCTAGTTTTTGGTATTCAAATTTGTGAGCGCTACCCTGTAAAGTAGTTAATTCGTCTATTAAAGAAGGCATAGTAAATAATGATGGCCCTTTATCAAATCGGAATCCATTTATATTTAGTTCACTCAATTTGCCTCCAGGGTAAGTGTTTTTTTCAAAAATTGTTACTTTAAACCCTCGATTGGCTAACCGTATTGATAATGCAAGACCTCCGATTCCAGCTCCAATTATGCCAACCCTTTTTGTCATTTTTATTAATTAAGATATACTGCAAAATTAATTTTTTTTAAAATAATAATAGTTATACAATAGTTAAAAAAAACTATAATATCTGTCAAACAGAAATAATTAAATCAACAAGCTTTTGTGAAAAAAAATATCCCAACTCAATTGCTCAAGTTGGGATATTTATTAAAAATATTTTCGTTGCTATCTTATGACTCGCGTGGTGGTCTTGGCATCAGGGCTTTTCTAGATACTTTCTCTTTACGAGTTTTTGGATCTAAACCAAGGTATTTAATCATAAATACATCACCCATATTTACTACATCGGCAACATTTTCTGTTCTTTCCCATGCTAGTTCAGACACGTGAAGCAATACTTCGTTTCCTGGAGCGTCAAGATATTCAACAACTGCACCAAAATCAAGCATTTTGATTACTTTCACTTCATAGGCTTCACCCATTTGTGGTTTGAAAGTAATAGATTGAATTTTAGCTAATACAGCTTCAATTCCAGCAGGATCAGTCCCGAGGATTTCAACAATACCCATTTCGTTTTCTTCATTGATTACGATAGTACAACCAGTAGCTTTTTGTAATTCTTGAATTACTTTTCCACCTGGTCCGATTAATGCACCAATGAATTGACCAGGAATAGTTCTCATGATAATTTTTGGGGCATACGTTTTAACATCTTCTTTTGGAGCAGCCAAAGTTTCAGTAAGAATATTAAGAATATGCAAACGACCGTCACGGGCTTGTGCCAATGCAGCTTCCATAATTTCATATTTCAATCCGTCAATTTTGATGTCCATTTGACAGGCTGTAATTCCTTCTGAAGTTCCAGTTACTTTGAAATCCATATCTCCTAAATGATCTTCATCACCTAAAATATCAGATAAAACCGCAAAACGTTCTCCGTCTGTAATTAATCCCATTGCAATTCCAGAAACAGGACGAATCATTTGAATACCAGCATCCATTAATGATAATGTACCAGCACAAACAGTAGCCATTGAAGACGAACCGTTAGATTCTAATACTTCAGAAACCACACGAATTGTATAAGGACAATCAGCGGGAATCATATTTTTCAACGCTCTTTGTGCCAAGTTTCCGTGACCAACTTCTCTTCTTGAAGTTCCTCTCAAAGGACGTGCTTCTCCTGTAGAAAATGGTGGAAAATTATAGTGCAAGTAGAATTTTTCTTCTCCTTGTTCAGATGGCGAATCAATTTGGTTTGCTTCCCTAGAAGTTCCTAAAGTTGCTGTTGCCAATGCTTGAGTTTCTCCACGTGTGAACAATGCAGATCCGTGAACTGATGGTAAATAATCTACTTCACACCAAATTGGTCTGATTTCTGTAGTTTTTCTACCGTCCAAACGGGTACCTAAATCTAAGGTTACGTTACGAACCGCTTCTTTGTTAGTTTTGTAAAAATATTTATTTACTAAATCGCCGTTTTCAGCTAATTCTTCTTCTGTAAACAATGCTTTAACTTCGTCTTTAACTTCTGCAAATGCTGCTGTACGCTCCTGTTTAGAAGAACCTTTACTAGCAATTGCATATATTTTATCGTAAGCTGCTGCTTTTACTTTTGCATAAATAGCATCGTCTGTTCTTTCAGTTTCGTAAGTACGAACTTCTTTTTTTCCAAAAGCATTTGCTAATCTTTCTTGCGCTGCAATTTGGTTTTTGATATGTCCGTGAGCAAATTTAATTGCTTCAACCATTTCTGCTTCTGAAATTTCTTTCATTTCCCCTTCTACCATTGCGATAGAATCTGTTGAAGCACCAATCATCATATCAATATCAGATAATTCTAATTGAGCACGACTTGGATTGATGATGAATTTTCCATCAATTCTTCCAACTCTAGCTTCAGAAATTAAAGTTTCGAATGGAATGTCAGACAAAGCAAGTGCTGCCGAAGCGGCTAATCCTGCTAATGCATCTGGCATAACATCATCATCATGAGACATTAACTGAATCATAACTTGAATTTCTGCGTGATAATCACTAGGGAAAAGTGGACGCAAAACTCGGTCAACTAATCTCATTGTTAGCACTTCGTTGTCACTTGGACGTGCTTCTCTTTTGAAGAAACCTCCTGGAAAACGTCCTGCTGCTGCAAATTTTTCGCGATAATCTACCGTAAGAGGTAAAAAATCGATACCTGGACTTGCTTTTCTTGATGATACAACTGTTCCTAAGATTACAGTTTTACCAATTCTTACTACTACAGATCCGTCTGCTTGTTTTGCTAAACGACCTGTCTCGATTGTGATGTTTCTTCCATCACCTAAATCGATACTTTCTACAAATAATTGTGGAATCATAAATTTAATTCTTTAAGTTGAACATGGATGTTAGTTGTGTTGTTGTTGCGTAGTTAATGCCTAAAACCCAATGAAAAACCAAACTTTTTTTATTCCCCAACCCCAAAGGGGAGAAGTTTTTTTTTATTATTAAAAACAAAAAGAGGCACTTTCGCACCTCTTTGTATATTGATTATTTTCTGATATTCAATACTTTGATAATCTCACGATATCTGTTAATTTCTGTTTTCTTTAAGTAATCCAACAAAGATCTTCTTTTACCTACTAGCAAAACTAGTGAACGCTCTGTATTATAATCATGACGATTTTTTTTCAAGTGCTCTGTCAAGTGGCTAATTCTGAATGTGAATAAAGCAATTTGAGCTTCTGATTTTCCTGTGTTTGTAACTTCTCCGTGTTTAGCGAAGATTTCTTCTTTAACTTCTTT
>NZ_JBJXDQ010000041.1:0-2642 GCF_046155325.1 Flavobacterium sp. | reverse complement strand
GTAGGATTTCCTTAGTATTATCAGTTGATCCATCATCAACGATTACTATTTCAAAATCTTGAAAAGTTTGATCCAGAACTCCTTGTATTGCTCTGCTTATAATGTGAGCTCTATTATAAGAGGGAATAATTATACTGAAATAAGGCATTGTAGATTTTTTAATTTTGCAATTAGTGCTTGAAAACTATTCTTAATAAACACTAAAACAAAAGGCTTTTTAAGAACTTTAGATTGGAAAATTGAGATTTTTCTAGCAAGAATTAATAGATTAAAAACTGATATTTTTTTATTAATTACCCAATTAAAAAATGATTGATACACTAATAATCGGGTTGTATCATTTTGTCCTACCCAAATCCTATTGCCTTCATGCCTTCTAATTAGAGCCACTGGAACTATTAATTCACCTCCAACTAAAGTGCCTTTGAATGCCATCTTGAGCCACATTTCAGAATCTTGGTGCAAAAGCAATTCTGGATTAAAATAACCCACTTTATTAAAAATTTCTTTTTTAATAGTAATTCCGTTCGTATGAAAATGCCCGTAAGTGCCTCTTAGCAAATAGTGAAATAATTTTTTAGGTTCAACAACTCTTTTCAAAGTAAAAACTTTCCCATCAGGTTCATTGATATAACCTACTGCCGAATAAACACCATCTACATCTGGATTTGACAGAAATATATTTTGTTCATTTTCAAATCTATTAACGTTATAAATATCATCAGCGTCTAAAAAAGAAACATATTCATGCTTCGCCTTTAAAATTCCTAAATTTCGGCTTTCAGATGCACCTTTATTTTGATTGTTCTCATGAATATACAAACTTACTTTTTCATAATTTCTTGAAAGTCCTTCACAAATTGCCAAAGAATTATCTTTTGACCCATCTTCGATTAAAATGATTTCACCAACTTCTGGTAAATCAATAGCAGACAATAATGCCTCTTCTACATACTTTGCAGCATTGTATACTGGCATAACTACTGTAACTTTAAAATCATTAGTAATCATAAAATATTTTTAAAGGAACAATATTAATTTTAAAGAAAAGTTTGACCTTTGATTTTGCTTAATTTTTTGTTTCGGACTATAGATTTAAAGTCAATAGTTCTTATGATTTTCAACTTTACAATAGTATCCTTCCAGTCCTGAATTCTTACTCTACGAAACAAAAACTTTAAAACATCCATCTTGTGAGGATTAGATAACTCAGCAATCATTTCTCGCTTAAAATTAAGCTTGAAATCAGTAAAATAGACACCTTTTTTAGTACTATCTCTATCATGATAAATTTTAACCATGGGAACTACTCCAATCTTGAATCCATGATATAAAACCCTTTGACAATAATTATCATCTTCGGAATAATGAAAAAAAGAAGGGCTAAATCCACCTACGTTTTCGATACATTTTCTTGTTATCAACCAGGCCGCCGCATTTACAAATTTCTGACTGTATATTTTATTTTCATACGTATTCAAATACATATCCGAAAATAAGGTTTTTGACAATCCTGTAGCAATGTAATAGGAGAAATTATAATCTAATGTACTTCCACTTCCATTTAAATGCATAGGGCTAATTATTCCAAATTCTGGATTTTGATTTGCAACCTCAACTAATTTTTCAATGGTGTTGTTTTCAATCCAAGCATCTTGGTTTAATAAAAAAACAAAATCGGCTCCCGCATCATAAGCCTTTCTGATTCCAATGTTATTTCCTTTACCAAAACCCAAGTTTTGCTTTGCTTCGATGAAATCAACTTCAGGATATTTTTCTTGAATTATTAACTGCGAACCATCAGTAGAACCATTATCAATGACAATTGTTTTTAACGGAATAGTACTATTTCTCAAACTAGAAAAACATTGATCTATCCATTTTTTTGGATTATAGGTTACAATAACAATATAAACTGAAGATGAATTCATTTTAATTTTTATGTTTTTTAATGAATCTAAATATTAAAATTTTAAGAGAATCTATTTTTTTACTAAAAATTGATTTTTCATCCCATCGGATTACTTTCTCATATTGATCAATCAATTCCAAACTGATTTTTAAAAATAATTTTCTTTCGTTTAAGTCAACCAATGAACTTAAAATGCACATGTGATATTGCATTTTTTTCTTACACATTTCAACTAATGATAAAGAAGAATAAATACCTGTACCTCTTCTATACACTGCCATATAGTCGTCAATTCGTTTTAAATAACCATTGGAACAAACATTTAGAAAAAATAAAATATCACCTACAGGTGTATTTATCATCTCATCTGAAAAAACAAATGATTTATTTCTAAAAACAAAGGAACAAGAATGAATAAAATTGCCTTCTCGAAGTAAATCCATTCTTGTAATTTTAGCTTTATCTTTTACTTTATCATAGCGATTTTCAATAGCAGTATCTTCAACAAGGCTATCCCCAAACGAAGCTTTTATTTTATGAAAACAACCCGCATATTCTTGATTTTCTTCTAAAAAATCAGCTTGTTTTTGAAGTTTAAGCGGGTCTGTCCAATAATCATCTCCATCTAATAAGGCAATGTATTTACCCGTACAATTTTCGATAATATTATAAAAATTATGGAGTCTGCCTAACTTTTGACGGTTTAACCAATAGTCATCTCCTACTTTTC
>NZ_JBJXDQ010000040.1:0-12841 GCF_046155325.1 Flavobacterium sp. | reverse complement strand
GATTTTAGACCATACAAAATAGGAACAAACATTCAAAAAGGGATGGAAATTCCTGATGGAGCACCAAAATCAGTAGTAGAAATGATTTTTATTTATAATGTAAATGGTGTTGCAAAAGAATTTTCCGAAAAAGATTTGATGTCTATTCCAGATGGAGCCACTTTTGTTGATCGAAAAGACAAGATTATTACAGAAGGTTACGTTCCTCCTATACATGATTTTAGTATGCTAAAAGACGGTTCAGATTATAAAGATGAATTTTTAAATGAACCTAAATTAGTAATGATAGTTGCTTATGATTTAGTTAAAGCCAATGAAATGGGAATGAAAAAATTGGAAAAAATCAATAAAACTGCCAAATTAAAAGGATACAAAGTCATAGGAATGACAGCTTCTTCAACAGAAGAAATTGCAAATTATAAAAAATTATTTGGTTGGTCATTTGATTTCTATTTTTGTGATGGCACTGCTTTAAAAACAATAGAAAGAGCCAATCCGAGCATTGTAATTCTTGAAAAAGGAACTATAAAACAAAAAGTACATCACAATGATATTAGTAAGCTAAAATTATAAGTGTAGCGTATGGTAGCAATAAAAAAGAGCACTTCTGATAGAAGAAGAAAGAAAAAAATTCATATAGCATTTTGCGCAATTATTTTCATGATTGGGTATTACTTTCTTGAAATAGTTTCTAAAATTTTCGAAATTCCATTTGGCAATATTCCTTATGTGCTTCTGGGCTGTTCGTTAATGGGCGCTTCTAGCGTTTATGCGGGGTACTTGATACGGATTTTATATTTTAGTAAAAAAAAGAAAAGAACCCGACATTTTTATCTGAAAGACAATAAAGATGATATTGAATTAAAATAAATGCTTCTCAAAAAATCAATTTCAGTTAAAAATTTTCGCATGAAAAAAATATTAGTTTTACTTATTACTATAATAGTTATTTCTTGTTCAAATTCACAAAAAACAGAATTTTCTAAAGAAGCTTTAGATTCATCATTAGTAACAACTGATGCTTTTGAAATTACTTTTGAAAACATTCTTGAAAAACACAAAGGCAAAATTTTATTAGTTGAAATATGGGCTACATGGTGTGGTGATTGTGTGAAAGCAATGCCAAAAATGCATGAACTACAAGCTCAAAATCCTGATATTGATTTCTTATTCATTTCTATGGACAAATCTGTTGATCACTGGAAAAAAGGAATTGAAAAATATGATTTAAAAGGAGGTCATTATATGGCAAAAGATCAAATGAATGGTGTCTTTGCAAAAGCAATAGATTTAGATTGGATTCCACGCTATATAATTGTAGATCAAACTGGTAAAATTGCAGTTTACAAAGCTATTGAAACTGATTTTGATTTAATTAATACAACCTTAAAAGAGTTAAAAAAACAAACAATAAACAAATAATTATGAGAAAGAAGATTGTAGCAGGAAACTGGAAAATGAACAAAAATTCAGAACAAACTGAAATTTTATTAAACGAATTAATTGCACAAATACCCGCATCCTGTGACGCTAAAGTTATTGTAGCACCTACCTTTGTTAACTTAGCCTCAGCTGTAAATCATTTAAAAAATACACCAATTGGAGTGTCGGCACAAAATATGCATCAAGCAGCGAGTGGCGCTTACACAGGAGAAATTTCGGCAGACATGCTTAAAAATATAGGCGTGAATACTGTGATTCTTGGACACTCTGAACGTAGAGCCATTTTTCATGAAACAGACGCTTTGATTGCCAATAAAGTAGAAACTGCTTTACAAAATGACATGAATGTAATTTTCTGTTTTGGAGAGGAATTGAAAGACCGTCAATCTCAAAATCATTTTAATATTGTAGAAAATCAATTGAGAGACGGATTGTTTCACATACAAAAAAAGGATTGGGAAAAGATAGTTTTGGCTTACGAGCCAGTTTGGGCCATCGGAACTGGAGAAACTGCTAGCCCTGAACAAGCACAAGAAATGCACGAATTTATCAGAGAAACCGTTCGCAAATCTTTTGGAAGTGATGTTGCTGAAGATGTTTCTATACTATACGGTGGAAGCGTAAAACCTGATAATGCGAAAGAGATTTTCTCTAAATCAGATGTTGATGGTGGACTTATTGGTGGAGCTGCTCTAAATGCTAAAGATTTTATTGCTATTGTAACAGCTTTTTAATTTCAAAAAAAATAAATTAATAAATAGAGAGATTTGAATTGTATTCAAATCTCTTTTTTGTTATACAAAATCCTAGTAAATGATTATTACCTTTGCAAAAAATAAATTATGTCAAATATATATTTAGGTTTCCATTTTAAAGTTGAACCGAAAGAACTAGGCTCAGAAATTCTTATTGCCGAGTTAGGTGAATTACCTTTTGAGAGTTTTATCGATAGCGATTTTGGAATTGTAGCTTACATCCAAAAACCATTGTATACCGAAACTATTTTAGATGATTTATTCATTCTGAAATCTCCTGAATTTACCATATCCTATACCATAGAAGAAATAGACCAAGTCAATTGGAACGTGGAATGGGAGAAGAATTTTGAACCTATTGATGTTGACGGAAATTGTCATGTTCGAGCCCCATTTCATCCTAAAACCGATGCTGAATTTGATATTGTTATCGAACCCAAAATGAGTTTTGGCACTGGTCATCATGAAACGACTCATATGATGATTCAGCATTTGTTAGAAATAAATGTAACTGGAATGAAAACCCTTGATATGGGCTGCGGAACAGCTATTTTGGCCATTTTAGCAGAAATGAAAGGCGCACAACCTATTGATGCAATTGACATTGACAACTGGTGTTACCTCAACTCTATAGAAAATGCTGAACGAAATAATTGTCATCATATAACAGTTTACGAAGGTGATGCTGCATTGTTAAAAGACAAAAAATATGATTTGATTATTGCTAATATCAACAGAAACATTTTGTTGAATGATATGCAAACCTATGTTGATTGCCTTAATCCAAAAGGTACACTTTTGCTGAGTGGTTTTTATGAAGAAGATATTCCTTATATCGATGCTTCATGCACTGAAAAAGGTTTGTCGTATGTTAAAAAGTTTCAAAGAAACAATTGGGTGTCATTAAAATACGTAAATTAGTATCTCAAGAACTAAAAATAGTAATGGAAATAAAAAATCATTGGGAAACAGTATATAAAACCAAGCAACCCAACGAGGTTAGCTGGACACAAGAAAACCCAAAAACATCACTAGATTTAATTCGGCAAACCAATTTAGATAAATCTGTAAAAATTATTGATATAGGTGGTGGCGACAGCAGACTTGTTGATTTTTTATTAGCCGAAGGATATGAAAATGTATCGGTTTTGGATATTTCTTCTCAAGCATTAGAAAGAGCCAAAAATAGACTTGGAAAAAAAGCTGAAAAAATCAACTGGATTGTTTCGGACATAACCGAATTTAAACCTGAAACTACCTATGATATTTGGCATGATCGAGCTACATTTCATTTTTTGACAACAACAGAACAAATAGAAAAATATTTAGAAATCACTCAAAATTGGAACAACGGCTTTTTAATCATAGGAACTTTTTCAGAAAATGGACCAACAAAGTGTAGTGGTTTAGAAATTAAAAAATACACTGAAATAGAAATAGAGAATCAGTTTTCTGCTAATTATAAAAAACTGAAATGCATCACTGAAGATCATATTACTCCTTTTAAGACCAAACAAAATTTTACATTTTGTGCGTTTGAAAGAATAAATTAGAACCAATTATTTTTATTTAAACCTACAATTATCTAAAAATGAGTACAAAAGAAAAATTAAGAGAAAAAGTTAGTTTAAAAGAAGCCATTTCAATAAACAACGAAATTATCGTTTATAATGATGATGTCAACACCTTTGACCATGTTATAGAAACCTTAATTCGAGTTTGCGACCATACTCCAGAACAAGCTGAACAGTGTTCTTTGATTGTTCATTACAATGGAAAATGCACTGTAAAAACGGGTGTTTTAGAGAAATTAAAACCGCAATGCACCCAATTACTCGAAGCTGGTTTAAGTGCCGAAATAGTTTAATTTTTAAGTTTCCAACCTTCAAAATGTTGGAAGCTTTAAATTAATGTGGTAATTTATCCCTAATTACTCCATACAAAAAAGTTCCAAAAAGCGCACCAAAAAGTACCAAAATTACAGGTAAAAAACCAGCGCCCAATAAAATAAATATTGGCCCAGGACAAGATCCTACTAAAGCCCAACCAAATCCGAAGAATATTCCACCTATCCAATATCTCAAAGAACCGGGTTCTTTATCCAAAATTTCAATGGGTAAGCCTTGAATATCTTTTATTTTTTTTCTTTTGATGATTTGAATTCCAATAACACCCGTAACAACTGCAGTCATAATAATTCCATACATATGAAAGGATTGAAACTGGAACATTTCATAGATTCTGTACCAAGAAACTGCTTCGGATTTGGTCAAAACAATTCCGAATACAAAACCAACTACTATATATTTTAAAGCTTTCATAGTTAAAATAATAAAGGTAAAATAAAATGAGACATAATCAATCCACCTATAAAAAATCCAATCACAGCTTTTAATGATTTTAATTGAAAATTGCTCAGTCCAGAAATAGCATGTCCTGAAGTACACCCACTAGCATAACGGGTTCCAAAACCAATTAATACGCCACCAATGAGTAAAATAAAAATAATTTTAGGGGATTGAAAAGCGTCTATTCCAAACAAAGTATTAGGCATTAATTTTCCGTTAGGTGCATCAATACCAAGCCCAGTTAACTGCAAAATTGTTTTAGGATTAACAGCAACGTTTGAAGAGTCCGACATGAAATTAACAGCAAAAAAACCTCCCAACATAGCACCAATAACAACCATCAAATTCCAAAGTTGCCCTTTCCAATCAAAGTCAAAAAAAGACACTTTTTTTCCTATTCCAGTCATGGCGCATAAAGTGCTCAAATTTGAGGACATCCCAAATAGTTTACCAAAATAAATTAGGCAAAGCATAATCATTCCTATCAAAAACCCTGAAATATGCCAAGGCCAAGTTTTAAAAAATATTTCCATTATGTTTAATTTAAGTAACAAAAATAGAACTTCTTATGAAATAAAATACACAATACTTATGTTCAAATTATTGTTTATAGGAATTTAAATACCTGTCTTTTGTTTTCTTACTTTTGTCACGGATATTAAAATTATAAATTTGAATGCTTATTAACTTCAAACTAAACAACTACGGACTTGAAGTCCATAGGTTTGGTTGGCAGACTAAAAGTCTGCACGGTTGAATAACTTAATTTTTTGACAAGAATTACACAAATTAGCACAAATTAATTCATGAAAATTTGTGGCAAAGTTTTTAGAACCTGAAAGGGAAATGCACTAAAGTGCATAGTTTTAACTATTATTGAGACCAATAAATAACCAAAGATGAAAAAAATAATTCCAATTATTGCCTTATTATTACTTATATCATCTTGTGTGAGCACAAAATCTACTATTAAAAATGTAGATAATAATGCCCCAATTCCTAAATTATTAAACAAGAATACTTTTCTTATCACTGAATATAGTAAGGATAAAAAATATGGTTATAACAAAGATTACCCTATCAATATATTTTACATTAATACCAAAAATGAAACCCTAAACCAACAAAGGTTTCTTAATGCATTGGCGGGGCCTAATGGAGAAAATATAACTTACACTAAATTAGAAAGTTGCTGCCCTTTTCCAACCAATAGAAGTGAAATGGGAGCCGGTTTTTTGGATGTTTATGAAATAAAATGGGAAGGTCAAAAAAATCCAGTTGTCTTATATTTAAACATCTATGAAAAAGGAATTTTAATGGTTCCGATGGGACTTAGTTTACAGAAAAATTAATGGAAAATCCCTAATAATAATCACAAATCCTAACTATCTTTGCCCTTTCAAAAAATTACGTTATGAACCTATCCCAAATTCCTCAAATAAAACATATTGATAGCGGCAATTTTTTTCTTTTAGCTGGTCCTTGTGCCATTGAAAGTGAAGAAATGGCCATGAGAATCGCCGAAAAACTAATTGGAATTACCGATAAGCTTGAAATTCCATTGGTATTTAAAGGATCATTTAAAAAAGCCAATCGCTCTAGAATTGATAGTTTTTCAGGAATAGGTGATGAAAAAGCATTGCGAATACTTCGAAAAGTTTCTGAAACATTTAAAGTTCCAACAGTAACCGATATTCATACCAACGAAGATGCGGCAATGGCAGCTCAGTATGTTGATGTGCTTCAAATTCCCGCATTTTTAGTTCGACAAACCGATTTGGTTGTAGCAGCAGCCAATACCGGAAAGGTAGTCAACCTCAAAAAAGGACAATTTATGAGTCCTGAAAGCATGAAACATGCCGTTCAAAAAGTTTTGGATTGCAATAATCAAAACGTGATGGTTACTGATAGAGGCACCATGTTTGGCTATCAAGATATGATTGTTGATTTTCGAGGGATTCCTACTATGCAACAATACGCATCTACCGTTCTTGATGTTACCCATTCTTTACAACAACCCAATCAGACTGCAGGAGTAACTGGAGGAAGACCTGACATGATTGAAACAATTGCCAAAGCGGGGATTGCTGTAGGTGTTGACGGACTATTTATAGAAACCCATTTTGACCCTGCCAATGCCAAAAGTGACGGTGCCAATATGCTTCATTTAGATTATTTTGAAGCTTTGATGACAAAGTTAGTTGCCATTCGCAAAACAATAAATGCCTTTTAAAATAGTAATGAAAAACCCTTATATATTACTTTTACTTTGTTTAATATTTAGTAAAGGTTTATCACAAGAATCAAATCAAATTACCACCAAATACACCGCTAATAATAAAGGAAAATTTTTCATCTATTGGGGCGGAAATAGAGATTCGTACACTAAATCAGATATTAATTTTAAGGGGGCAGATTATGATTTTACATTGTATGATGTAAAAGCACATGACATCAAAAAAGGTTGGCATTTAGATTATATTAATCCTAAAGCCATGACTATTCCCCAAACTAATTTTAGGATGGGTTACTATATTTCGAACCATTATAATATTTCAATTGGTGAAGATCACATGAAGTATCAAATGTTTCAAGATAAAGCAGTCAATATTACTGGAAGTTATCCAAATCCTGGAACTTATAATGAATTATTACCCAATAATCAAGTATTACTAACTGAAGACTTTTTAACTTTTGAGCACACTGACGGTTTAAATTATATTAATGCCGAAATTGCTCGCGTTGATGACTTATCAAAATTCCTAAACTTACCCAATACAGATAAATTTCAAATCAATATCACTGAAGGCATTGGTGCAGGCATATTATATCCAAAAACCAATGCAAAACTGTTGGGTAAAGATCGACATGATGATTTTCATGTTTCTGGTTATGGGATTTCTGCAAAAGCAGGCTTAAATTTCACATTTTACAAACACTTTTTTATTCAAACCGAATTAAAAGGAGGATATATCGATATGTCTGATATTAAAACTACCAATGATAATGCTGATAGTGCTTCTCAACATTTTATGTTTTTACAAAGAATTATTGCTTTTGGAGGGATTTTTAAAATTTAGAACAAAACTTAAATAAAATAATTATTTTCCATCAACATAATCTTGTAAATAGCTATACCTAGTAGTAAGTTTACCTTTTTCGGTTATTTTAGCTCGTTGCAAAATCCCATCTTTATCCCCGTTAAAAAAAGCGGGCATAACATGTTCTAAAAACATTTCACCAAAACCTTCGCTGGCTTCTTTTGGCAGTTCACAGGGTAAATTATCAACAGCCATAACCACAATTGCTGCGGGATGAAAAACTTCTACTTCTTTATTTTCGCTTGGTAAATAACCATATAAGGGTTCATCAGTAGTAGAAGATCTTAGCGTACAGGCAATAGATCCATTGACATCACAGGAAATGTCAGCAACTATTTTTAGTTTACAGTTGTTAGCCTGAAGCATTTCGCGAGTTAGAATTACGGGAGCGTTATTAGCATGAAAATGTGCTGTAATATAAATATCTGACACTTTAGTAAATCGCTCAAAATCGGAACTATAATCCTGTGGATTTTCGAAAAAATCGTTATTGTCAATCACTTGACCATCTTTGCGTTTATTATAATCTAAAACATCAATTTGGGTATAAACAGCTTGAGCATACTTTTTAGTCAAATAATCTTCGGGTGAAACTTTTTTTATCTTTATAGCATCAAAAACCGCTGCAACACCTCCACCAACTTTACCGGTCCCCGTAACAACAAATTTTAAAGGGGGTAATACTATTCTTTTTAAATGAGTAATTAAAGCTTCTTTTCCTGAAAGCGTGGCAGCTTTAGGCAATTTAAACAATTCAAATTTGATTCCAAAAGCACGAATAGCATTGTAGGCGCCCACAATTCCAGCATATTTTCCAAAACCAATTAATCTTATGTTATATTGATTAACAATGGTTTCATAATCATACAAATCAATTTTGTATTTTAAAATAGCTTGTAATAATTTTTGATTATGGGGTTGTTCTTTGATGGTATGCGAAAAAAAGAAATAGGTTTTATTTGGAATTAATGCATCAATAGGAACTTCTTTTACACCCAAAAAAATAGCACAATCGCTAATATCATTTTCAACAGCAATATTTAAATTTTGATATTCTTTATCTGTAAAAACCCGAAAATCGGAACTTTCAACTTTTATCTCGACCTCCGGATAAATTTGCTTTAATTCCAACAATGCATTAGGCGAAAATACTACTCTTCGATCAGGTGGATTTTTTCTCTCTTTTATAATTCCAAATTTCATAACGTTGCTTAATGATTTACCATAAAAGTAGTTATTAAATTAAAAATAAATTCCTTTTATAGTAAATAGTTTAAGCTTAAAAAACTAATTCGCTGAAAATTATAAACATACCTACATTCAAAACTTTTAAACAATCAACTGTTACTATTTTTATGTTAAATCATAAATTAACAATCGTTAGATTGAATATATTTGCTTTTCTAGCCAAAATAAAATGAACCTTCTTCAACGCTTAAACATACTGTATTTACTAATCTTGATTTTAGTTTTAAGTTCGTGTACAAATAAAAAAAAAGTAGAATTACTTGATTCTGAACTTCCAAAAAATGTTTTGCCTAAAATGAAACCTGTCATCAATGAATCTCCAAAATTAACAGCAGATTACATTCGTAAAACCAAAAATAGAATTGATTCCTTTTACAACAAAAACTGGCCTTACAACAGTGAAAATGGCGGGTTTCTAGTAGCTAAAAATGGTCAGATTCTTTATGAACGTTATAATGGATTTGCCAATTTCAATCATAAAACACTCATTGATAAAAACACTCCTTTACACATTGCCTCGGTAAGTAAGGTATTAACTGCTACTGCAATATTAAAGTTAATCAATGCTAAAAAAATGGATTTAGACCAAAAAGTAAATACCATTTTAAAAGAGTTTCCGTTTCCTGAAGTCACCATTAGAACGTTATTAAACCATCGAAGTGGTATGAGAAACTATTCTTATTTTACCGATAAAAAAGAAATTTGGGATAAGCATAAAACATTAACCAATCAAGATTTATTGAACCTCATGGTAACCAAAAATATTGAATTAGAATACAAAACAGATACTCATTTTAGTTACTGTAATACTAATTATGCTATGTTAGCTTTAATTATCGAAAAAATAACAGGACTATCATACAAAGAAGCAATGAAAAAAATCATATTTGAGCCTTTAGGCATGAAAGACACCTATGTTTTTGATTATGAAAAAGACAAAAAAACGGCATTCCCATCATACAAAGGAAATTGGGTACAAATTGGTTTGGATTATTTAGATGCCATTTATGGAGATAAAAACATTTATTCTACACCTCGAGATTTATTAAAACTAGACCGAGCCAGAAGCGCTTCCAGTTTTTTAAACCCTAAGTTACTAGAACAAGTGTACACTGGATACAGCAATGAACACAAAGGCAAAAGAAATTATGGCCTTGGTATTCGGATGACGGAATTAGATCCCGGTATAACTTTATATTATCACAACGGCTGGTGGCATGGCAGTACGACATCCTATGTTACTTTACGAAAAGAAAACGTTACTATCATTGCACTTTCAAACAAGTATTCAAAAAGCCCTTATAATATTCGAAAACTTTCGGCATTATTTGGCAATTATCCATTTCACTTAGATGATGATTCGGAATAATTTTTATGATGAAATTATAAAAATTGTTTACAAAGTATCCCTTTGAATAATGTATATTTGTAAATTGAAATCTAAAATCTAAAAATGGGGTCGACTGGTTTTGACAGCAAGTCGAATTGAAAAGTAAGCACGTCGAGAACTGGGACAATTCTCGTTAATAAAAGGTTTCAAAACACATACACGGCGAAGGAAACTACGCTCTTGCTGCATAATCTGAATTATAGTAAGATTAGCCTCGCTCCTATCAGATAGGAGAGCAGGATTTACCTCGAAAGCTCTGGTTTATAGCGGTCGATAAAGGTGAATCGTAAATTTAAACCTAGATTACCATAAGCTTCGGGTGGTTTTCGAAATTAAGAAGATAAGCGTTTGGTGGTTGTTTCTGTCCTAGCCCAACGTCGAAAACTCAAACAGGAAATAAACGTGTAGAAAGCTCTTTAGTTGCTTGTTTGGACGGGAGTTCGACTCTCCCCGACTCCACTAATTCTTTACCAATAAGAACTAAACGCCCATAAATATTAGGATTTACGGGCGTTTTTATTTTTTCTAATCCCATTTACTCCGCATAACTTTGAAAGTAGTTTATTTATCAACCTGATTTGTTAATAGCAAAATTCTTATACTACTTTCAAATTGTTTGTTTTTATATTCCTTACTGAAATTCTTGGTAAACTCAAATATGCCCATCAATAAATCGTAAGTGGTTTTGTAAACTGGTCCGCCTGAAAGTAGTTTCATTTTTATAAAAAAAGGACTTTTTCCATTTTTTTTTCAAAGTATCTAATCCTTGATACAGCGCACTGAAAAACCAGCTATCTTATGGTAGTCGCTTGTGGCAGCATTATCGAGATAGTAATACAGAATACGGAACAAGGCGCTTGGCTTAGAGAACTCTGACGAACTCCACCAATAACCGTAGAAGCCAATATAGTAGAATGTACCATTGAAGTCGCGATACCCTCCGGGAAGCCCTGAAAAACCGCTCTCGTTGGTAGCTCTTATGTTGGGTGTTGCCCACTTGCCGTTACTACTTGTGGTATTCTCTGTTGTTTTCATCTTGCCACCTGCTATAGTTTCACCACCTAAATTGTCGGTTAATGTTGTCCATTCGGCGTCTGTGGGTATATGCCACCCTTTTGGTGCTAATCCCCTTGGGTCGTGCACCGCATACCAATTGTAAAGCTTACCATAAATAGGGCCATTTAATTCGTCAATATTATAGTAACACCAGGCACCTGTTTTTAAAGTTGCCCATGCCTTAGGATCCGTCACTTGGGGAATAACATCTCCATTGCGATAGGTTAAAACATTGAGATTCTCACTCGTCCACTGCTGCGTGCCTATTACAATTGAAGGTAAAAATCCTTGATTTGTTGACTTTAATTCTAAAAGAGAGGAGCTATTCTCATTTGATGGATCTACTCCACCAATTTTTACTTGGGCATTTGAAAGGTAGATCACTACTAGTGCTACTACTAAAAACAGTTGTTTCATAATTTATGGTAATGGTAATTAACTCACAAAAATAGAAGAAAATTTATTATCAACAAGAGATTTAAGAAGCATTCCGTTAAAAAAGAAATGATATCAATAACTACTGATCAATGCAAGAAAATATTTCTTCAACTGCAATCGTTCGCATAGCATTTTCATATCCTTCCACTTTTTTATTTACATACTCCGACGTAGGCAATTTTGGAAACAAATTCCTATTCTCCTGGTGCTCGTCTGTGACGAGTACCTACTTCCTTTTATCAAATCAAACTAAGCGTTTTCATTGCAGCCCCTCTCCATTTTATTCTAATAACGCCATCTGGCGCTTGTCTTTGAAGAGTACCTCCTTAAATCTAAATTCAATTCGAAGCGTTTAACTAAGTGATTTTTCTCACTATGTTTACATTCCCAAATCATAAGATAATGAAACTAAAATTATTTTTTCTAGTACTACTCCCTTTTTATGTTTGGCTCATATACTAGCATATTACAATGCAATTGATTTTTCTAAAACGGGAGACAACCTCAAAACGCAATTAACATAACTCATTACAAATACCCATATCATCAACTTGCCCTTCACAGCAACAGGAACCACTGATGACTGGGATACTTTGTCACAAACGGATTTAGACACTAACAACAGTAACAAGGTTTTGCTTGTCTATGACTATAATGATGGCAGAGACAATGCGACAGTTTTACAAAATGGCAACTGGTACCTAGGTGATGAATAGAAAGGTGATATTGCCCGTATAGTATATAGGCTTAAGCGAATGATTTTAAATTATAGAACATTAAGTCAATTAAAATGAAGTTTTGAATTAAATTTTAATATTATCTGTAAGAAAATTTTTAATATTAATTGATTGTCCGTAATTACCCCTAATTAAATAAAAAGGCTTTTTAAAAAAAAAAAAAAGCGATGAATCTATTCAATTTTAAAGCAAATTTTAGGAGTGAAGAGTCTTGTAGACTTGATTTTAAAGAAGAAAGAGATAAAATCGGAGTTCAATGTAAATGCGGAAGCAAAGAACATTTTTGGATAAAAAGCAGTTGGAGTTATGAATGTAAAAAATGCAG
>NZ_JBJXDQ010000039.1:0-3137 GCF_046155325.1 Flavobacterium sp. | reverse complement strand
CGGGATTGTGTAATAACGCTGTTGCCAATCCCACGCGTTGGCGATACCCTTTGGATAATTGTCCTATTTTCTTGTGGCTTTCATTCGATAAACCCGTAAGCTGAATCACTTCTTCAATTCGAGATTTGGCTACTTTATAAACATCAGCATTGAAGGCCAAATATTCACGCACATACAAATCCAAATACAACGGATTATGTTCCGGCAAATAGCCAATAGATTGTTGAACGGCTTTAGCTTGGGTAATAACATCAAACCCGTTTACGGCTGCAGAACCTTCATCTGAAGCGATATAGGTGGTCAATATTTTCATTAAAGTTGATTTTCCGGCACCATTTGGACCCAAGAAACCTACGATTTCTCCTTTTTGAACCGTAAATGAAATGTTATCTAATGCTTTTTGGGCACCATAACTTTTCGATATGTTATTTACTTCTATTGACATTGTTATTTATTTGTAGCAAAAGTAAACAGAAAATGAATAGTACAAATCCAAACGCTAAAATTTTATATTGTATTTTGCAATAAACTAACAGTCAGACTACTATTAATTAACGTATTGGCAAAATTAGTATTGTAAGAAAAGCGGCATTGTTCTTGTTATAACTATATTAAATTTAAAACAATTTAAAAATGAAAAAATCATTACTAATTCTTGCTTTGGCTATGTTTAGCTTTGCAAATGCTCAAAAAGGTACCGTTTTAGTTTCTGGAAATGTGGGTTATTCTTCCCAAAAATCAGGAAATTCTGGAGGTCAAGACTATAATTACTATAATTTCTCTCCAAAAGTAGGTTATCAGTACAACGACAACTGGACTGTGGGTGTAGAATCTTCCATTTCAAATTCAAAAAGCACGTTCACCCTAGGAGATAACAGTTCAAAAAGTTTTTCTGTGGGTGGTTTCATTCGCTATTCTAAACCAATCGGAGGATTTTTTTCTGTTTATGCCGACTTGGCTACTGGTTACCATAATGCAGATCAAACATATTTTACCGGAGGGTTTAATCCGTCAACCATTACAAACAAAGCAAATGGATTTTATTTGGGTATAACTCCAGCTTTATTTTTGAATATTAATAAAGGATTTGGTTTGAACTTTAATATTGGAGGTTTGGGATACAACACTTTAAATAACACTACCAATAATGGCAATGATACAAAAAGTTTTAATTTTAGTTTTGGGCAAGCAGTTAGCGTCGGGATTTCAAAAAACTTCTAAAATTTTTACTTCATACAAATAAAGTTGGAAGATTATTACTTTGAAGTCTTTTGTGCTATTATTTACTAATTATTATTTTATGGCTTTATTTTTAATTTTTTTTTAACGAAAAATGAATTTTCAAGACAATTTTTCTTTTTATGCAATAAAAACAATTATTATTTTGGTTAACTAAAAATTATCTATATATTCGCAAAGAATTTAGGAAATGCAACATAAAATGTCAAATAACCGTTTTTATTTTAGCAACACTTATTATTTCTTTTTTAGGAAGTAAGGATTGTCTATGGTTATTTGAAATATAAGAAACAAATAAAACTAATATACAATCCTGATGAAAATCAGGATTTTTTTTTGAATATAAATGAGTACATCTAGCGAACAAAAGCCTTCCTTAACTTCTCCCTCTCCTATGGAGAGGGCTGGGGTGAGGATTGCAATACAAGGGATTAAAGGTTCTTTTCACCATCAAGTGGCACAAGAGTATTTTGGTTATGATGTAGCAGTGGATGAATGTTTATCTTTTGAAGAGTTGGTAGACAGCTTATTGTCTGGAAAATCAGATCAAGCAGTAATGGCTATTGAAAATTCTATAGCAGGGCCTATTATACCTAATTATGCTTTGATAGATAAGAATAATTTACATATTATTGGAGAGCATTATTTAGATATTCATCAAAATTTAATGGCTTTGAAAGGCCAGAAAATAGAAGATATTCTCGAAGTGCATTCGCATCCGATGGCTTTGTTGCAATGTATGGAGTTCTTGAAAAAATATCCAAGTATAAAAATTGTTGAGGACAAAGATACTGCCGAAACCGCAAAAAGAATTCACGAAAAACAGTTGAAAGGAATTGCTGCGATTGCCAGTAAAACAGCTTCTGAAATGTATAATTTGGAGATTTTGGCACCAGAAATCCAAACAATTAACAATAATATGACCCGTTTTGTCATTATCAACAAAGAAGAGAAATTTGTTGAAGAAAACGAAATCAATAGAGCTTCTATCAAATTCGAATTAGACCATAAGCGCGGAAGTTTAGCTGCAGTTCTCAACGTAATGAGCGATTGTAAATTGAATTTAACCAAAATACAATCCTTGCCAAAAATAGAAACGCCTTGGAAATATTCGTTTTTTGTTGACGTTACTTTCTCCAACTACGAAGATTATGCCAAAGCCAAAGCATTAATGACCATAATGGCAGAATACTTCAAAGTTTTAGGCGAATATAAAAACACTAGACCATGATTACAACAGCAAAGCGTTTAGATATAATTGAAGAATACTATTTCTCCTCAAAACTGAGGGAAGTAAGACAACTGGCTGCCGAAGGTAAACCCATCATTAATATGGGAATTGGAAGTCCCGATTTAAAACCTTCACAAGCGGTTATCGATGCAGTTTCATTGGCAATGCAAGAGGAAAATGCGCATCAATATCAGAGTTATCAGGGTTTGCCAGAATTGCGACAGGCAATGGTTGATTTTTATCAAAATAACTATGGAGTTTCGTTGAATCCAGCTAATGAAATCTTACCGTTGATGGGTTCCAAAGAAGGAATTATGCATATTTCGTTGGCGTTTTTGAACGAAGGCGACCATGTTCTGATTCCAAATCCAGGATATCCGACTTACACTTCGGTGACGAATTTGGTTGGTGCAGTTCCAGTTTATTATGATTTAAAAGAAGCGAATAATTGGGAACCTGATTTTGATGCTTTAGAAAAATTAGATTTATCGAAAGTGAAAATAATGTGGATGGGGTATCCGCACATGCCAACAGGGGCGAGAGGAAGTTTAGAATTGTTCGGAAAATTAGTGGCTTTCGCCAATAAACATAACATATTATTAATCAATGACAATCCATATAGTTTTGTTTTGAATGATAATCCAATGAGTTTGTTGCAAGTAGAAGG
>NZ_JBJXDQ010000038.1:0-3137 GCF_046155325.1 Flavobacterium sp. | reverse complement strand
AATAGTAATGAGAATAGGTATGGGTTCCTATTTCTTGTCCTTTTACACTTTTAATAGTTTTAATCAAATTTGGTGCGAAAAAGAATTTTTCCAAACCCGATTTTTGGTGCCGCTTTCCATAATCATAAGCATCTAATTCTTTTCGAGTATATGTAGGTATTATTTCCGGAATATTTGAGCGCCATTCATCCCAGTTTTCGTTAAACAACATACCTACAGTTGCCCATGTGGCATGAATATTATTCCTTTCGAAAATATCTATTATTTTTGGTATTACCCCAAGTGTATTATTAAAATATAAAACTTTATCCTTAATTTGAATATGGTCAAAAAGCCCCCAGACTAACTCAAAGTCAAGCGAAATTACTAAAGCTCCATTTTTCATTATATCTGGTTTTTAATACCTATTTTTTTATACTAAAACAACTGGGTTGGGTTGGTTTTTTTGAATCATTTCATATTTTTCAGAAGCTAAAAAATAATAAATAACAAAAAAACCAAAGTACATCACCATCGATTTTTGACGCATGATAATACCCAAATTTGACATGACAAAAGTCAAAGCAAAAGAACTTAAAACAAAAATTATTAAAGATGTTTTTACTAAATAAGGGGCTTTAAATATAAACTTCAAAAATCGTTTGTTTAAAATTTTTAAAAATAAAAGCAAATAAATCAAATTTTCAATCGAACTGAAGATACCAATTGCACTTGGAGAGTCAATAAATAAAGGTCGAAACCAAAATGTAAATAATTTAAACGGCAAAGGATAATTACTCATGTCAACCCCTGATCCTGAAGTCACTAATCTTCCTGATTGTTGAGAAGCAAATTGATCAAAATCTTCAATTACATTTTCAGAACCTTCTAAGTTAGCTACACCAAGAATTGAATTCTGAGCCAAATACAAAAAAGCTACTGAAACTATTAAAACCAAAAATTTAACACCTCCCCCAATTTTACTCCTTCCTGTGAGTATACCTATCATAACCCCTATTAAAACAAAAAGCATTACATGGGGACGAATCATATAGACCAAGAATCCACCTAAAACCAAAGCAATTAATCGTTTTTGTGGAAAACGCAAAGCATAAATAAAAAGCATCAGTCCCATGAATATTAGACTCCCTTTGCCAAGAGAAGCTGTCCAAAAATGCATATTAGGTAAAAAAAGTAACAATTTTAGTAAATCATATTTTTTAAACACCGTTACATTTATAGTAATATTTTCTTGAAAATAAAGATAGGCAAAAACAAACCCAACATAACCCGTCCAAGAAAAAATAAGCATCATAGTAATATATGAAAACCCTAATTGAACAAAGGGATTAGCGACAAAAACTATAAACTTTGTACCCGTTAGAAAAAGTTCCATCAAATCCTCTCTAGGAATACACGCATCAAAATAATAAGATTTTGAATCAGATGCGTTGAAGGTCGCGTAAGTAAAATAGATTAGAAAAAAAAGCAAATGATACCAATACAGCCTATTCATCAACTTCTTATCAAAGAATGAAAATTTATTTGACAAACTTTTAAGTAAAATTTGATTTATTACAAAAAGTAAAAAAAATACAAAAACAAAATCAATCATTTATTAAAATAATTCTAAATCACCTATACTATACCTCCATTTTTTGATAGTAAAGACTGTGTTAATAAAAAGGGAATCTTGGGTGAGTGTTCTAATGGTAAGTTTAGGTCCAAATTTACCATATAATCTGAACCGAAACAAGCTTTTGTTTGCTGTTGTAATTAACCAACATTTATTTTGAAATGCAAAACTTAGAATTACATTTCGAATTTGTTTTAGATGATTATTCTCATTGGAACTAATTGTCTCTACAACTCTAAGTTCATTAAAAAATTTATGCTTTTTGATATAGAAGGCTATATAAAAATTTTTATTAACGAAAACTTTATAATCCTGCAAAGGGTTTTCTTCATAACGCCATTTTAAATATGCTGCAGATTTTGGCGTAAAAATGGTGTTTTTATTTGACAATTCGTGGTTATGTAATTCACAAAGTTGGCTCAATTGCGCTACACTAATGTTATTATTTGGATTTACTTTTGAAAAAAAATACGGAATAGCATATAAAACTGTAGGTATTACAGCTAATTCAATAGCGCTAACAGTTTTCCAACCCATTTTTAAATATCCTGGTCGACTGTGTTCATTGGGGGTATTAAAAACAAAAGTTTCGCCTTCCTTCTTTTTTACATCATCAAGTGCTTTTAAAGTTAATTTCTTAAAAATACCTTTCCCTTGATAATCAGGATGGGTGGCCGTATCTACTGCTCTATAGGCTATCCAAACATCATTCCCCAATTGCCATTGCCATTTCATAAGGGCTCTAACTCCAACCAAAACATCTTCTTTAAAAGCTAATGAAACATATGAATTTCCGAATGGATTTTCTAAATGCTTAAAATTCCATATCTCAGAAGTTTTTTTCATTAATCCTTCGCCTAAACTAAGTTTCAATAAGGCAACAATAGCAGGAATATCTTCTGGTGTAGCATTTCTAATAATCATAATCGATAGGAAATATATAGGGATTCTAATTCAGTAACCATAGCCTTAATACTGAAATTTGTCGCGACCCTTTTTCGTGCCTCCATTTGAAAAGAGGCCAGTTGAGATGGGTTTTCAGCTAGAGTTAAAATAGAGCCTGACAAGTCATTCCAATCATCAACTGCTACCAAAATTCCGTTTTCATTATTTTGTATTACTTCTTTTATACCCCCAGCATCCGTAGATACGATGGCACAACCCATACTCATCGCTTCGAGCAACGCAATAGGAAGTCCTTCAAAAGAAGAGCTCATCATAAAAATATCCATGGCTTCATAGTAGGGTTTCACGTTGGTTTGTATCCCCGAAAAAAATACTTTTCCTTCTAGATTGAGTTCCTTGTGTTTAGCATATATTTCAGGTTCCAGAATTCCTGCCCCAACAATAATTCCATAAATTTTTGGGTTTTTACCTATGGCTTCGTTCATTATCTCCAACCATTTATCTAACCGCTTTTGAAATCTAAAAACAGCAACAGTTCCTATTAATAAAGCATCTTCAGGAATACCATATTGTTTCCGAATAGCACTTCTTTGCTCTGGATTATTTCGTTGAAAAC
>NZ_JBJXDQ010000037.1:0-16729 GCF_046155325.1 Flavobacterium sp. | reverse complement strand
AATTTGTCCAAGTTTAAAGAGTTATTAGAGAATGAAGATTACGATGCGATTTTTAACGAAATGCAAAGTGTGAATAAAATAAAAGAAATATTAAACGGAATGAAAAAGTAAGCAGATTGCATTTTTTAGATTGCAGTTAAAAAGAAAAATAAAACAAAAAACAAAACAAAAAAATAAATTTAAAGAAGATGGAAAACAAGAAAGAAATGAGAAATTGGTTGAATGAATTCAATTTAACTCATCCATTCGTGATAGCAGGACCTTGTAGTGCTGAAACAGAAGAACAAGTATTGAAAATTGCTCATGAATTGAAAGATTCTGACGTTAGCGTTTTTAGAGCAGGAATTTGGAAACCAAGAACACGTCCAGGAGGATTTGAAGGTGTTGGTGAAATTGGATTGAAATGGTTGAAAAAAGCTAAGGCAGAAACTGGATTGCTAATGGGAACGGAAGTGGCTACAGCTGCACACTGTAAATTAGCTTTAGAAAATGATATCGATGTTTTATGGGTTGGTGCTCGTACAACTGCAAATCCATTTGCGGTTCAAGAAATTGCTGATACTTTAAAAGGAACGGATAAAATTGTATTGATAAAAAACCCAGTAAATCCAGATATGGCTTTATGGTTAGGTGGTGTGGAGCGTTTGTATGCTGCTGGAATCAAAAATTTAGGAGTGATTCACAGAGGGTTTTCTACTTACGAAAAAACAAAATACAGAAACATTCCAGAATGGCAAATTGCTATTGAATTGCAAAATAAATTCCCTGATTTACCTTTAATTATCGATCCATCTCACATTACAGGAAACCGTGAAATGATTCTTGAAGTAACGCAAGAAGCTTTGGATTTGAATTATGACGGTATGATTATCGAAACACATCACGATCCAGACAACGCTTGGAGTGATGCTGCACAACAAGTTACTCCAGACACCCTAAAACAAATTTTTAAAGATTTGAAAGTGAGAAAAGTAAGTGGTGATACGCCTGATTTTGACCAAAAAATGACAAAATTAAGAGCAAACATTGATGTTCTGGATGCTAATTTATTGGAACTTTTAGGGAAACGTATGAAAGTAGCTGACGAAATTGGGCAAGTGAAAAAAGACAATAATGTAGCTGTTCTGCAAAGCAATCGTTGGAATGAAATACAAGCAAAAATGATTGCCGAAGGCGGTAAAAAGGGATTGACGGAAGAATTTATTATTAGATTATTCAAAGACATTCACCAAGAAAGTATTGGACACCAAGAGAAAGTGTTGAATAGCTAATTAAAATTAATTTTTATTGTAAAAAATCCTGTATTTTAACAAGAAGTGTAGGATTTTTTTTATATCATTGCTTGCAATAAAAAATTAAAAAAACTTTAAAAAATTGAAACAAATGAAAAAAATTATTTTTGTATTCGCTATGTTAATAGCAGGAATTAGTGCTAATGCTCAAGTTGATATTATTACCAAACATAGTGGTGAGATTGTAAAAGGAAAAGTAATAAAAGTTGAAGAATACACGATTGTATATAAATACGATGGTGAAGATGCTGAAAACACGATCAGCAAATATGCAGTTGAAAAAATTGTTTATGGAAAAAGTGGTAGAGTTGAAGAAGTTACCGAGAAAATTGTAGTTTCAACTGAAGCCGATTGGGAAAAAGTAGTTATTTTAGAAGATAAAGCATACGCAGCTGGTCTTAAAAAAGGAGAAGAAGTAAGAGGAAAAACAGGGTTAATCAATTATCACACAGGAAATACAGGCGACAAAAAAGCTGAAATGAAACTAAAAAAAGCAGCTGCAGCAATCGGATGTCCATTTATATTGATGACCGCAGATAAGTCAACTGTAGGGGCAAATTCTAATGCAATAGGAGGTTCACAAGCTATTAAAAAAGGAATTGGATATAAATACTAGTTTTTTATAAAACTAAATTTCAAGACTGCTCCTTTATTTGAGCAGTCTTTTTTTTATCAAGTTTATCCAGAGATACAATTTAATAGTTTACAAGTTTAAACTAATTATCTTTGTAAAGAATTAGATAATAAATCAAAAATTCTTAATGACAGGAATCGTTTATAAATCCACAGGAAGTTGGTACACTGTAAAACCCGAGCAAGGTGATTTTATCGAATGCCGTATGAAAGGAAAGTTCCGAATCAAAGGAATTAAAAGCACCAATCCTATTGCTGTTGGCGATATTGTAGATTACGAACACGAAGAAAGTTCAGATACGGTAACGGGAACCATTCATAATATTCACGACAGAAAGAATTATATCGTTCGAAAATCAGTGAATTTATCACATCAAATGCACATCATTGCATCGAACATTGATCGTGTTTTTTTGCTTGTAACTATAAATAATCCGCCAACAACATTCAATTTTATTGACCGTTTTCTAGTAACCGCCGAAGCTTATGGGATTGAAACGGTATTGGTTTTCAATAAAATTGACACTTTTGATGACGCTACTCTTGATGAACAATTGTATATGCAGCACGTCTATCAAGAAATTGGATATAAATGCCTTCGGGTTTCTGCCAAAGAAAATATAGGAATAGACAAGTTGAAAGAAATGATGATTGGCAAAGTGAGTATGTTTTCTGGGCATTCTGGTGTGGGAAAATCGACTTTGGTCAACGCTTTGGAACCTTCTTTGCATCTAAAAACAAAAACAATTTCCGAAGCCAGCAAGCAAGGACAGCACACAACCACTTTTGCCGAAATGTATGATTTAAGTTTTAATGCTCGAATCATAGACACACCAGGAATCAAAGGATTTGGTATTGTTGATATGGAAAAGGAAGAAATAAGTGGTTATTTTCCGGAGTTCTTTAAGTTGAAAGACCAATGTAAATTCAATAATTGTTTGCACAAAGAAGAGCCACATTGCGCTATCAAAACTGCCTTAGAAAATGACGAAATAGCTTGGTCACGCTATAGAAGTTACTTGAAAATTTTGGAAGGGGACGATGAGAACTATCGTACCGATATTCATAATGAAGACCGAATTATTAGCGATAAAACTAGGGAGTAAGCCCCCTAACCCCCGAAGGGGAATACCTGCAATTACTTAAAAAAATTAAGAGAATAATATAATTATGATAAAAGTAAGGTTGTTTTTTTGTTCGGTTACAATTCCCCCTTTGGGGGTTAGGGGGCTATGAAAGTAGTAATTCAAAGAGTTTCTTCCGCTTCCGTAACTATTGATTCTAAAATTGTGGCCGAAATCCAAAAAGGATTACTGGTGTTAGTTGGAATTGAAGATGCTGATTCGCAAATAGATATCGATTGGTTGTGCCAAAAAATAACTAATCTTCGTATTTTTGGAGATGAAAACGACGTTATGAATTTGTCTGTAAAAGACAGTGATGGCGATATAATTGTAGTTAGCCAGTTTACACTTCAAGCCTTGACCAAAAAAGGAAATCGGCCCTCCTATATAAAAGCTTCTAAACCAGATATTGCCATTCCACTATACGAGAATTTTGTAAATAGTTTAGAAATTGAACTTGGGAAAAAAGTACAAGCTGGCGTTTTTGGTGCCGATATGAAAGTAGCACTTTTAAATGACGGCCCTGTGACGATAATAATGGATAGTAAAAATAAAGAATTATGAACCTGAAAAATTCCCAACTCGACGTTGACAATTGGATCAAAGAACATGGCGTTCGCTACTTCAATGAACTCACCAATATGGCTCAACTTACTGAGGAAGTAGGCGAAGTAGCCCGAATTATTGCCCGTCGATACGGTGAACAATCTGAAAAGGAATCTGATAAAAATAAGGATTTAGGCGAAGAACTAGCCGATGTGGTTTTTGTGGTTTTATGTTTGGCCAACCAAACCGGAATTGATTTGCAAGCCGCTTTCGATAAGAAAATGGATTTAAAATCAGTTCGCGATAAAGACCGACATAAAAACAACGAAAAACTAAAATAATTATGAATTTTAAATTATGAATTTCGAATGACTAGTAGTAAATTGCGCAACTTAAAAACCTTTGCGACTCTAGCTTCTTTGCGGTAAAAAATAAAAAAAATGAATTTACATCTTCTACCTTCAACTTGTCATTCAAAATCTGCAATCTCAATTACAGGTTCAAAATCTGAAACCAACAGACTATTATTATTACAAGCTTTGTTTCCTAATATTACTTTGGAAAACACTTCCAATTCTGATGATAGCGAAGTGATGATGAAAGCTCTTGTTCCTAACACCCAGAACCCAAAACCCAACACCCAAATTATAGATATTCATCACGCAGGAACAGCAATGCGATTTCTAACCGCTTATTTTGCTGTAAACGAAGGTCGCGAAGTAGTGCTTACAGGTTCGCAACGAATGACCGAGCGTCCTATAAAAGTTTTGGTCGAAGCCTTGCAACAATTAGGAGCGCAAATTTCGTATGAAAACCAAGAAGGGTATCCGCCCATTCGAATCAAAGGACAAAAAATCACGAAAAACCAAGTTAGTATTCCTGCCAATGTAAGCAGTCAGTATATTTCGGCATTGTTGCTCATTGCTCCAAAACTCGAAAACGGAATCGAATTAACTTTGGTTGGTGAAATCACCTCCATTCCATATATCAAAATGACTTTGGCCTTACTGAATGATTTAAACATTAAAACCAGTTTTGATGGAAATGTTATTAAAGTATATCCAAAACAAGAAGTAGAATCGAAAGTGATGACGGTCGAATCTGATTGGAGTTCAGCCTCTTACTTTTTTAGTATCGTAGCCTTATCTGAAATTGGAACACAAATTACACTTTCGAGTTACAAACAAAATAGTTTGCAAGGCGATAGCTCGTTGGTCGAAATATATAAAAATCTTGGAGTAGAAACTGTTTTTGAAAATAACAACATTGTTTTACAGAAAGTTGCTCCCGAAGCTACGGGGCTGCAATCTCTAATCTGCAATCTGAATTCTTCTCCAGATATCGCACAAACCATTGTGGTAACTTGTCTTGGGTTGGGAATTGGTTGTCATCTGACTGGACTTCACACCCTGAAAATAAAGGAAACCGATAGATTGGAAGCACTTCGAATCGAAATGACAAAACTAGGAGCGAACATTTCGGTAACGAATGATAGTTTGACTCTTGTAGCCGCAACTCATATCAATCCGAATGTGAAAATAGCTACTTATAACGACCACAGAATGGCGATGGCATTCGCTCCTTTGGCTTTAAAAGTGCCCATAATTATCGAAAATGCCGAAGTGGTTTCTAAATCTTATCCAGATTTTTGGAAGGATTTAAAAAATATAGGATTCGAAATTTCAGAAAAATAACCATTTATTGCGAGTCAATATCGAATTTCGTCTCCCTCTCCTTTGTAGAGGGTCGGGGTGAGGAAAAAAACTTCGTGACTTCCCGTCTTTGTGGTAAAAACAAAAATAAACGGCGAAACACTTGACAACGCCTATCTCACAATCGTATATTTGCACACGTTTTAAAGTTGAAGCCAAAAACACTTCTAACTACGTAACATCTAACTTCTAACATTCCCAAATGAAATTATCACATTTTCAATTCAACTTGCCAAAAGAACTTCTAGCAGAATATCCAGCCGAAAACCGTGACGAATCGCGTTTGATGGTAATCGATAGAAAAAAAGGAACAATCGAACACAAAACATTCAAAGATGTTATCAATTATTTTGACGAAGGCGATGTTCTAGTATTAAATAACACTAAGGTTTTTCCAGCTCGTTTGTATGGTAATAAAGAAAAAACAGGAGCTAGAATTGAAGTGTTTTTATTAAGAGAATTAAATGCCGAACAAAGACTTTGGGATGTATTAGTTGATCCAGCCCGTAAAATCAGAATTGGAAATAAATTATATTTTGGTGACGATGATTCATTAGTAGCTGAAGTTATTGATAATACCACTTCAAGAGGAAGAACATTGCGGTTTCTTTTTGACGGTTCTTATGAAGAATTTAGAAATAAATTAACAGAACTCGGAGAGACCCCAATTCCTAAATATATAAATAGAGAAGTAACCCCAGAAGATGCAGACCGTTACCAAACTATTTATGCTAAAGAAGAAGGAGCGGTAGCAGCACCAACTGCTGGCTTGCACTTTTCTAAGCATTTGTTAAAGAGATTAGAAATTAAAGGTGTGAAATTTGCCGAAGTGACCCTTCATGTAGGTTTAGGTACTTTTAATCCAGTTGAGGTTGAAGATTTATCAAAGCATAAAATGGATTCAGAAGAATTAAAAATCTCCCAAGAAGCATGTGATATTGTAAATACAGCCAAAACAAAGAAACAAAGAATCTGTGCTGTAGGAACAACATCAATGAGAGCAATAGAAAGTTCAGTTTCTTCGCAAAGAACTTTAAACCCTTTTGATGGATGGACGAATAAATTTATTTTTCCACCACACGATTTCAGTTTAGCAACTTGCATGATTACTAATTTCCATACGCCTAAATCTACTTTGTTAATGATGATTTCAGCATTTTGTGGTCATGATTTAATGAAAAAAGCTTATGAAGAAGCTATCAAAGAAGAATATAAATTCTATTCTTATGGCGATGCGATGTTAATAATATAAATTTCATACTTCCTAATCTGCTTTGAGTTAGGATTTTTCAAAGAAAATTAAATTAATCTTACTAGAAATAGTGATATTTTTTTATTGTATTACCTAATTTAACGAAAAAATCAGGAACAGTTTTTTTTAGGGTAAAATATTGTTATTCAATACTATTTTGCGCAATAAAGTAATAACGAAAACGTTTTTGTTATAATAACGATTTATAAATTGAAAAAAGTTTTTTTATTTAAACTAAAAAATTAAATTTGCCTTTCAATTATTAATACAAAAATTAAAAAATAAATTATTTAAAACTACTAAAAATTAAAAAAATGGCAAACGTTAAAAAAGAAAACAGTTCAAATGGTGGGGGAATGATTTCAGCAATTATTATTGTAGCATGTGTATTTGTTGGTGTTTTGATATGGAAATTTGTTATGGGAGCAGCAGCAAACTTTGAGGGAGGCGATCCTGAGACCGGTCATCCAATAAATACATTAGGACAAGTATATAAAGGGGGATTTATCGTGCCTGTGTTGTTAGGTATGTTGTTGATGGTTCTTGTTTTCTCAATCGAAAGATTTTTAGTGATTTCTAAAGCTGGAGGAACTGGAAATCTGGATGTTTTCATGAAAAAAGTGCAAGGAGATATTAAAGACGGTAAAATTGAAGATGCAATTGGTCAATGTGACATACAAAAAGGATCAGTAGCAAATGCTATCAAATCTGCATTGGTAAAGTATCAAGATGTTAAAAAAGAAGGTTTTAATAGCGAAGAAGCTTCAGAAACTATACATAAAGAAATAGAAGAAGTAACTTCACTTGAAATGCCAATGTTGGAAAAAAACATGACAATAATTTCATCTTTAGTTTCTTTAGGAACTCTTGGAGGATTATTAGGAACGGTGTCAGGGATGATCAAAGCATTTGGTGCATTAGCATCTGCAGGAACTCCTGATCAAGCAGCATTAGCAACAGGTATCTCTGAGGCATTGATTAATACCGCAACAGGAATATCTACTTCTATTTTGGCTATTGTTGCTTACAATTTTTTTACTTCTAAAATTGACGATTTAACCTATTCCATTGACGAAGCTGGTACAACTATCGTTAATACTTACAGAAAATTTAGAGGTAGCTTAAAACAATAATTTTTGATATTTATTTATCAATACTATATAAAAAACAATGGCAAAAATAAAAATGAATAAAAAATCAGCATCGACCGATATGACGGCGATGTGTGATGTAGCTTTTCTTTTGCTTACCTTCTTTATTTTGACTGCCACAGCTAAAGTTCCTGAAGTAATGCCAGTAGATACTCCTGCATCTACAGTGCAAACTAAATTACCCGATACGGATTTAGCTACGCTTACAGTAGGAAAAGGCAAAGTGTTTTTTGATTTAAAAGGAAGAGAGATTCGTAAAAAAACTCTTGAATTTATGAGTCAAAAATATAAGTTAGCATTTTCAGAAGATGATTTAACAAAGTTTGCTTTAATGGAAAGTTTTGGAGTTCCTATTCAAAGTTTAAAGCAAATTTTGGATATGAAAAGCGCTGATAGAAGTAAGGCTGATCAACCTGGAATTCCTAAAGATTCATTGGATAATCAATTAGCAGATTGGGTTCAATTTGCACGAACTGCTAATATTGAAGTAAATGACAAGGAATTGCAAATTGCAATAAAAGGAGATGCAAAAGAAGAATATCCAACGATAAAAAAAGTAATGGATATTTTACAAGACCAGAAAGTTAACAGCTTTAGCTTGGTAACTGGATTGGAAGGAAAAGACAACTAATTAAAAAATTACACTAAAATGGCTGAATTAAATACCGGCGACGGTGGCGGCGGAAAAGGTGGAAAAGTAAGAAGTAAAAAACAAAACTCTAAAGTAGATTTAACTGCTATGGTAGATTTGGCATTCTTATTAATTACATTCTTTATGTTGACCACAACCTTGTCTAAACCACAATCTATGAGTTTGGGGTTGCCAGATAAAGAAGATGACCCTAACAAAAAGAAAGATGTTAAAGTAGACGAAAATCGTACGATGACTATTATGTTAGCCGATAATAATAAAATAGTTCGCTATGTTGGTTTATTAGCAACACCAGTTGCAGGTGGAGCTCCAAAAGAGTTTACTTATGGTAAAGAAGGAATTCGTAAAGAAATTTTATCTAGAAAAAAGTCGGTTTTAGCCTATTCAACTGCGAAGGGAAAACCTGCAAATGGAATTATAGTAATTATTAAACCTACGAAAAAATCAAATTATCGTAACTTAGTTGATATACTAGACGAAATGGCGATTGCAGGAGTTGAAACCTATGCTATTGTTCCTGAATTTTCACCCGAAGAAGCAAAATTGTTAGTAGGTAAATAAGAGTAATCTTAAACCTTACTAGCTTTATAATCAAGAAATAAATAGCTACAAATGAAATTAGATTTATTTAAAAGACAATGGGTTGATATAGTATTCGAAGGACGTAACCTAAGTTATGGTGCCTACGAATTAAGAACAACTAATAATAAGACCACTTATAGAGCCCTGATTATTGGAAGTTTGTTTTTTATTCTAGCTGTTAGTGCTCCGCTTATTATTAGTTTGATTCCTGAATCGACTGATGATGCGAATAACGATATTAAAATCACTACAGTAAAACTGCCTCCTAAAGAAAAGCCAAAAGAAAATTTACCTCCACCGCCGCCACCGCCGCCAAAAGTTGACCAGGTGAAGTTTGTGAAACCAGTGGTTGCAAAAGCAGAAGAGGTAACAGAAGAGCCGCCTAAGGTTGTAGAAATCAAAGACAAGAAAATTGGCGCTGAAACCATAAAAGGAGATCCAGACGCTGAATTAACTGTAGAGCCTGTAGGTACAGGAACTGGTGCAGTAGTTGAGGAAGACAATACAGTTTATAATTCTGCCGGACTTGAATTACAACCTCAATTTCCTGGAGGTATGGATAAATTTTATGGCTTTGTTGGTAAAAATTTTAATGTGCCAGAAGAAGAAGGGATTAATGGTAAAGTATTTGTGTCATTTACAGTTGAAAAAGACGGTAATTTAACTGATATTAAAGTACTTAGAGATGTGGGTTTTGGTTCAGGAAATGAAGCAATTCGTGTCTTAAAAAAATGTCCAAGATGGGCTCCAGGAGAGCAAAACGGTAAAAAAGTTAGATGTACCTATAGTTTACCAATTACCATTAAATCTGCTGAATAGTGCTAATTAAAGTTTACAATAATTTTATGGAGAAATCGCTCAAAGAGCGGTTTCTTCTCGTTATAGGTCTACTGTTTTTTTTGCTTTATTTTGTTTTGGGAATGATAGTTATTTTTTGGAAAAACTTTCCAATCCTAATGAAACCTAACTATAGAATTGCTTTTGGTGTTATTTTAATAGTGTATTCTTTTTTAAGGTTTCTACGATTTTTTAATTCAAATAAAGACTAAGGATGTCTAAAATAATAAATTTTTTAATTTCCGCTTTTTTAGCACTTCTTATTGTATGTTGTTCTAAAAAAGAGCAAAATAAGGAAGAAACCATTATAAAAGGAAGTACATCAATCTTAGTTGATGAAACTCTTGTACCTGTAATTGAAGACCAAATAGCTGTTTTTGAAAGTTATTATGATGCTCATATTACTATAATTTCAGAATCTGAATCAGAAGTCCTAAATTCATTAATTAAACAAGAAAGTGGTATCGCTGTTTTAACTCGTGAACTTTCAGATAATGAAAAAAAGCTATTTGAACAAAAGAAAATTATTCCGAGAACCACTAAAATAGCTATTGATGCAATAGCTTTTATTGCCAACAAAAATAATAAGGATACCTTAATCGCGTTACAAGATGTGGTTTCTTTTATGCAAGGAAAGTCTAGTTCAAAGATAAAGGGACTAGTGTTTGATAATCCAAATTCAAGTACGGTTCGGTTTATGAATACCATTGCAGGAATCAAAACAATGAGAACCGAAGCGGTATATTCGTTTAAAACTAACGAAGAAGTAATTCGATTTGTTGCTCAAAATGATGGAATGATAGGAGTTGTTGGTGTTAATTGGTTGTCGCAACCATCACCAAAGATGCAAGAGTTTGTCGATAAAGTAAATATACTGGCTGTAAAAAACCTTACTGGAAAAGATTATTTTGAACCCACTCAAAATAATTTGGCAGAAGGCCAATATCCTTTGGCACGTGATTTGTATGTCATCAATTGTCAAGGAAATTCTGGTTTAGGTATGGGGTTTGCTTCCTTTGTTGCGGGAGATATCGGGCAAAGAATAATTCTGAAATCAGGCTTGTTACCCATCAAAGTTCCAGGACGAAGATTTAATATTAGAAAAGAAATAATTAATAAATAATACACCAACAAATGAACACATTTAAAACGCTTAGCATTGCTGTATTTGCTTCCATTTCATTTGGATATGCACAAGATGTTGATCAAGCCAAAAAAGCAATCGATGCAGAGCAATTTGAAAAAGCAAAATTAATATTGAAATCCATAATTCAAGTGAAACCAGAAAATGGTAAAGCTGCATTTCTCTTAGGAAATATTTACCTTAATCAAAGTGTGATTGATTCAGCTAAAATTTATTTTCAAAAAGGACTTATAGGAACCGAAGGCGGAAAATTTAACAATATTGGTTTAGGGCAGATTGAGCTTGAAAATGGAAATGTTACAGGAGCACAAACTTTATTTGCATTGGCAACAAAAGATATGCGAAAAAAAGATTTTGAAGAAAATATATATATTGGTAGAGCTTATATGAATATCTCAAAGCCAGATTACAAAACTTCGCTTTCTTATTTAAATAAGGCTGCTTTGACTAGCCCATTAGATGCTCAAGTTCAATTAGCTTTAGGCGACGCTCACTACGGAGATAAAAATCAAAACGATGCTTATGTGGCATATAGAAATGCTTTTCAGGCAGATAATACTTTAATTAGAGCCAAAATGCAATTGGGTGTTTTGCTAAAAGATGCTAAGTCTTATGACGAAGCTTTGAAAGCCTATAACGAAGTAATTGCAATAAACCCAAACTATGGCCCGGTTTATAGAGAATTGGCTGAAACGTATTACAAATGGGGTCGAAACAAGCCTTCTAAATCAGTAGATTTAATGAAAAGTGCCATCGAGAATTATGAAAAATACATGAGCTTTACGGATTATTCTCTAAATTCTAGAATGCGCCATGCCGACTTTCTTATTCTGGTAAAAGATTATAAAGCATTAGAGGTTGAAGCTAATAAAATGAAAGAATTAGATAAAGTTAATCCTAGAATATTTCGTTATTTAGGGTACTCTGCTTATGAAAATGGAAACATTGACGTAGCATTAAATTCATTAGAAAGTTTTACATCAAATCCTACAAATAAAATCATTGCTAAAGATTATTTGTGTTTAGGTCTAGCTAAAATAAAAAAAGGAATCGCAATTGATGGATTGTCAATTCATCCAACAAGCTTTAATGCGGGTTTAATCGATATTAAAAAAGCTATCGAGATGGAGCCTTTGGCGGTAGAGGATTTGAATGAAATAGGGAAAAAGTTATTTACTCAAAAACTTTACAATGAAGCTGCAACAATATTTGAATTGGGTTCTACAAATAAAGAAGGAAAAAATTATTTAGATGATAACATTTATTACGGATTAGCATTGTATTATGATAATAATAAAAGCAATAAAACACCAGATTCTATAGCATTAAAAAAAGCTGATGCCGCATTTACAAATGTAATTGCAGCTTCTCCAGCGTATCAAGAGGCATATATTTACAAAGCTAGAGTAAACGCATTACTTGAAAACAATGAGGTAATGAAAAAATCGTATGAAGATTATATTACCAAAGCCACTGAAAAAGGGGCAGAAGAAATTGCTAAACCTACTGTAAAGAAAAAATTTATTGAATCCTATAACAATATTGCATCTACTTATTTGACCGCGGACAAATTAAAAGCAAAAGAGTTTATAGCTAAATCTTTAGAAATAGATCCAGCAGACAAGCGCGCTTTAGAATTGTTGGCATTCTTAAAATAGGATTTTTTAATTAAAATTTTTAAAACCGATGGTTCTGAAACTATCGGTTTTTTTTGTTTTACTATTTTTCAATTTCAAAATCCTAAAATCCTAATTCACTATCTTTGCGCTTTAAAATATAGAAATGTTATCAAAAGAAATACAATTAGCCGTAAATAAAGGCACAATGCTTCCCTTAATGGAAGAGTTTTACACTATTCAAGGCGAAGGATATCATACTGGAACAGCGGCTTATTTTATAAGAATTGGTGGTTGCGATGTAGGCTGTCACTGGTGTGATGTCAAGGAAAGTTGGAATGCTGAGTTGCATCCGCCTACCAATATTGGGAACATTGTTGCCAATGCTACAAAATATGCAGACACGATCGTAATTACTGGTGGTGAACCCTTGATGTGGGATATGAGTTTGCTAACTCAGGAATTAAAAAAAAATAATCTTAAAGTACATATTGAAACTTCAGGAGCTTATAATTTAACAGGAGTTTGGGACTGGATTTGTCTTTCGCCAAAGAAAAATAAACTGCCAACTCAAATAGTGTATGAAAATGCAGATGAACTAAAAGTGATTATTTTTAACAAACATGATTTCATTTTCGCGGAAGAACAAGCCGAAAAAGTGAATCAGAACGCTATTTTATTCCTTCAGCCCGAATGGAGCAAAAAAGAAGAAATGACACCGCTTATTGTCGATTATGTAATGAATAATCCAAAATGGCGCGTTTCTTTGCAAACCCATAAATACTTAAATATTCCTTAAATTATGAATAAATATTTTATCTTAATAGTTTTTATTTGTTTTATCCAAATTTCTTTAGGGCAGGAAACAAAACAGAGTGATAGTTTGTTAATTGCTAAAATCAAGGAGGATGTTGTTCCTGTTCCTAAAGAGACAAAATTGTATCAATATGTAGCGCAGAATTACAGACTTCCTGATGTGCCAGGTTTGAAGGGCAAAGTGCTTGTTAATTTTTTGTTAATGAAGATGGGAGTATTGGCGATTTTAAGATAGTTGAAAATGTAGGTTATGGAACGGCTGAAGAATTAATTAGAGTTTTAAAACAACAAATGGTAAATGGAAGGCGTCTATAAAGGATGGTAAACCTGTTAAAGTGAAATATTTTTTTCCGTTAAGGATTGCAGTTCCTTAAATAAAATCAGAAAAGTCAAAAATAGCTAGTGTTTGATTTTTCTGATTTTTGTTTAGAAGCTAAGCCTCGCCAAATAATCATAATGTTCTCCTTCCAGAATCAATTTGCATTGTAATCCATTGGCGAAAGCCGCATTTTGTAAAGTATTATAATCAAGATAAAGCCACAGAAAAGTTTTCTCGGTTTCGTTTTTATAAGTAATTGTATATGTCAATTCACCATAATATTGATCGCCAGAAACCCATTTGCATCTTTCGTCATCATCATCAAACATATAAATAATGTCCGACGAATCTATTAGTATTTGACCATTTGGATTTAGTAAATTCTTCAATTTTTGTAAAAAGTCAGGAGTGTCTTTCAGTGTTCCAAAAATCCCCGTTCCATTCATTAATAATAAAATGGTATCGAATTTTTCGTTTTCCAATGTCATTATATCTTGTACTTTGGCATTTTTCAAGCCGCGAAGTTGGCAAGCTTGAATCGCATTTGGTGAAATATCTATTGAAGTGACATCGAGATTCCGATCATTTTGCAAAGTCAGACTATGGCTTCCTGCGCCACAACCCACATCGAGAACTTTGCCTTTGGCCAATTGTAACGCTTTTTGCTCTAATTTTGGCATTTCGTCATAGCTTCTAAAAAGATAGGCAACGCTCATTTCATCTGCTTCAGAAATGGAGGTTTCGGTAATTAAATCCTCGGGGGAATTATTGGTTTGAAAATCGAGTATGGCTTTTCCGAAAAGGTCTTTCATAGTCATTGCGAGGAACGAAGCAATCTCCCCTCGGTTTTTTAGTTATTAATAAGAAGTATCTATTCCCCTCTTGAGGGGGGTTAGGGGTGTGTTTTTCAAGATTTATTGGCTACTTTTGTATCAAAATCATGAAACTTGAAACAAATTCTAAACAATCTCCCTAAAGAAGCCAAAGATAAGCATATCGAAAACAAAAAGTATTTTGATAAGCTGAAAAAAAAGACACCCAAAAACTTGGATTACGTGATGCAAGATTTACACGATGCGGAGTTTAAGAAAATGGATTGTTTAAGCTGTGCCAATTGTTGCAAAACAACCGGACCTTTATTTACTTCTGCAGATATTGAACGTGTTTCAAAACATCTGCGACAAAAGCCGCAGCAATTCATCGACCAATATTTGCGTGTCGATGAAGACAAAGATTATGTGCTGCAAAGTGTGCCTTGTACTTTTCTCGAGAGCGACAATACCTGTTTCATTTATGACGTTCGCCCAAAAGCTTGTCGTGAATTTCCACACACCGACAGAAAGAAGTTTCAACAAATCTCGGATTTGACTTTGCAGAATGTGGCAATTTGTCCAGCGGCTTTCAATATTGTCGAAGAAATGAAGAAGAAAATGCCGCTATGATTTTTAATTAATAAATTTATACAACTAAAAAAAGTATCATAAACTATTTTTCATCTGTGTAAATCTGTGTAATCTGTGGCAAAAAACTTTATGTATCTTTGTGACAAACTTAGAATTTTGAATTTAGAATATTTCATAGCCAAACGACTCATAACTGCTAAAGATTATAAAAGCAGCATTTCTGCGCCAATTATAAAAATTGCAATATCCGCCATCGCCATTGGTATGATTATGATGATTGTTTCAGTAGCAACAGGAATTGGCTTGCAACAAAAAATTCGCGAGAAAGTTTCAGCTTTCAACGGGCACATTATTATTTCTAATTACGACAACAATCAATCCGAAGTTACGCTGGTCCCCATTTCCAAGAAACAAGATTTTTACCCAAAATTCACTTCAGTTCCCGAAGTAACCCATGTTCAGTCCATTGCCAGCAAAGCAGGAATTATAAGAACCGAAACCGCTTTCGAAGGAATAATCCTCAAAGGAGTAGGAACAGATTACAAATGGGATAACCTCAAGGAATATATCGTTTCAGGCAGATTACCTAATTTTTCAAAAGGCATCAATCAGGAAGTGATGATTTCCCAATTTTTGGCAAACAGGTTAAATCTAAAAGTAGGCGATGCTTTCAATACATTTTTTATAAAAGAAAGTCAAAATAAACTCCCCAACATCCGAAGATTCAAAATTACAGGAATTTTCAATTCCGGATTCCAGGAGTTTGATGCTACTTATATAATAGGAGACATTCGGCACATTCAGCGAATGAATAAGTGGACGCCTGATCAGGTGGGAGCATTCGAGGTTTTTGTAAATGATTTCAATACCATAAAAACTGCGGGCGAAAAAGTGTATGAACAAACATCTTCCACACTCGACAGCAAAACCATAGTCGAAAAATACACCTATATATTTGAATGGCTAAAACTCTTCGATCTCAACATCATAATCATATTAGCCGTAATGATTTTAGTCGCTACCATCAATATGGTTGTGGCGCTGTTAGTGCTCATCCTCGAACGCACGCAAATGATAGGAATATTGAAAGCATTAGGTGCCAGCAATTGGTCGGTAAGAAAAATATTCCTCTACAATGCCTTATATCTTATCGTGCGAGGACTGTTCTGGGGAAATTTAATCGGAATTTCGTTATTGCTCATTCAGCAATATTTCGGCATAATCACGCTCAATCCAGAAAATTATTACGTCAATCAAGCGCCAGTTTACCTTAACTGGGGATATATTGTGCTATTAAATCTACTTACGGTCGCCGTTTGTTTCTTGGTGTTGTTAATCCCTTCCTATATAATAACCAAAATTTCTCCGGTAAAAGCAATCCGTTTCGATTAAAAAGCACTAAATTTTCAGAATTCCACAAAAAGATTTCATTCCAACGTTCACGCATTCAATATTTTAAAAAATCTTTTAAAAAAAGGTTAAAAAAGGCATTGCAAAATTGAATTAAGGTATTACTTTTGCAGCCGCATTAAGGCATACGTTCTTTAAAAATTCAGAAAATAATTGTTTACTATATTGTAAAAGGATGAAAAGATGTGTATCTTAGTAGCCCTTAGAAAATTAGGAATTGCATTATTTTTATTTTTAAAA
>NZ_JBJXDQ010000036.1:0-5540 GCF_046155325.1 Flavobacterium sp. | reverse complement strand
TCATTAGCGGATTTTCGCTTCTTGTAGGTGGTTTTGGAATTGCCAATATCATGTTCGTTTCGGTCAAAGAACGGACTAATCTTATTGGGATTCAAAAATCATTGGGAGCTAAAAATTCATTTATACTTTTTCAGTTTTTATTTGAAGCGATACTGCTTTCTTTGTTTGGAGGATTAATCGGATTGTTTTTGGTCTGGATTATTGCCCTTGTTTTGACCAATACTTTAGATTTTGAGTTTGTTCTAGGCATGAATAATATCATTATAGGAACTAGCTTATCTGCATTTATTGGTTTGATTTCAGGAATTTTTCCTGCTATCACAGCCTCAAAATTAGATCCTGTTGAGGCAATTAGAACAGGTATGTAGATTTTTATAAATATATTTTCGGTTTTAATAATTCAAATTCACTCCAAAACCTAATCCCATATCGCTGTCATAATGCGTTGTAACTCCAAAATTTCTTTTGATAATATAGCGTAAACCTGCCATATATTCTTTATCGGTATTCCACATCAAATCCATTCTTAATCTTTTAGAAACAGGAATGTCCATTCGTTCAAATTGCAATCTAAAATTGCCATCGGTATACACTTCGGCTTGAGCTTTTATAAGCATTGGCATTGTATATTCTAAACCTACACTAAAAACAGAACGTTCATCTTTGGTGCTGCCTTGTCCGAAAAGGTTTTTTCCGTTTTCGCCATCTTGCATTTTTCGGTACCGCCAATCGAAACCTACAAATGGCATAATCCATTGCATTTTACCAATATACCGTCCAATATGAGTTTCGGTTTCATAACCGTGATGGTCATTGTAGCCCAAACGCCATTCTGTACCAATGCTCCAACGGGTGTTACCAAGCATTACCATTCCATCGTTTCCGTTAGTTGCAAAATCGTTTTCTAACATAATATGAAATTTTCGATCTTCGGCAAATAATTTCCGTTGTGCTAATTTAGGGTTTGGAATTAATGGATTTGGTGCTTGATTTTCATAAGTAAAAACTCTGCCCATTCCTGCCATCATGTGGTAGAGAATATGACAATGAAAAAACCAATCGCCTTCAGTATTAGCATTAAATTCTAAAACATCAGTCTCCATTGGCATAATGTCAATGATATTTTTGAGTGGTGCGTAGTCGCCTTGCCCATTTATAATTCTAAAATCGTGTCCGTGCAAATGCATAGGGTGGCGCATCATTGAACCGTTGTATATTGTGATGCGTACATTTTCGCCTTTTTTGATTAGAATTTTGTCAGTTTCGGAAACTACTTTGTTGTCTAGACTCCAAACATAGCGGTTCATATTTCCGGTAAGTTCAAATTTCAATTCCCTGATTGGTGCGTTTTTTGGAAGTGTTGTTTTCGTTGGTGATTTTAACATTGCGTAATTTAGGGTTACAATATCCGAAAGTTTATTACTGTTGTAATCGTCTTCGACCATTTTCATACCTCCCATTTTTTCGCTTTTGCTCTTGGCTTCGCCAGTAATTTCTGGGTACATTACTACGTTCATATCCATTTGATTGTAGGACATACTCATTCCCATATCGTCTAAATCTCCGTTCATTTTCATCATACCATTCATCATTTTCATACCGTCAAAATATTTTAATTTTGGCAGGGTAGAAGTCAGTTGTTTGATGCCATCCCCTAAATAAAAGGAAGCGGATTTTGTTCTATCTTCGGAAGTTACCAACAATTCGTAAGCGGTTTTATCGGCAGGAATGGTTACAATGATATCGTAGGTTTCGGAAACAGCCACAATTAATCTATCTACTTCTACAGGTTCTACATCGTTTCCATCATTGGCAACAACAGTAATTTTTCCGCCTGCATAGGTTAGCCAAAAGTAGGTTGATGCTCCTGCATTTGAAATTCGTAAACGCACTTTGTCACCAGATTTGAATTTTCTAACCCCCAACCCCTCTCCAAAGGAGAGGGTAGTAAGTTGGCTTTCGTTTTTACCATTGATTAAAAATTTATTGTAATATACATCACTTACATCCATTGCGTTCATTCGTTTCCATTCGTTAGTTACTTTGGTTATAAAGTGTCCATGTTGGATTGCTTCGGCATAACTTTGGGTCGTGCCTTTTTGAATGGCGAACCAATCGGTTGCGTTATGCAACATTCGATGAACATTATTAGGGTTGACGTCCGTCCATTCGCTTAGAATTACTGGGATTGTTGGTAGATTGTCAATTCCTTGCCTCACCTCCGACCCCTCTCCGAAGGAGAGGGGAGCAGAACCTTCGCCTTTTTTGAGCATTACAAAATTTCCGTACATTCCGATTTGTTCTTGCAACCCCGAATGGCTGTGGTACCAATGTGTTCCGTGTTGAATAATTGGAAATGTATATTTGTGTGTAGTGTTGGGTTCGATAGGCATTTGGGTTAAATTAGGAACGCCATCTTCTTTGTTAGGTAACATCAATCCGTGCCAATGCAATGAGGTGCTTTCTTTTAACTCGTTATGAACATAAATTTCGGCAATGTCACCTTCTGTAAAAGTTAAAGTAGGCATAGGTATTTGTCCGTTTACCGCAATGGCGCGTTTTGGTTTGTTGCCAAAAGTTACGATGGTATCACGCACATATAAATCGTAACGAACGATTTTTTGGGCGGATACAGTTAAGCCAAGAAATAGTACTAGTATTAATAATGTAGTTCTCATGGATTTTTATTTTAATAAACCACCTCGGGGCATAGCCCCAGAGGTATTAGCGAAATATCAGCCACAGATTCACAGATTTTCAAAAATCTTTTTTAATCTGTGAATCTGTGGCGAAAATAACGAAGCAGAGCTTCGAGGAATTAAACCTAAAAGAGATTAAAAAAAATCATCAATTCATTAAAATTTATTTACATAAATTGATGATAATTTTTTCTAGTAGTGATTGATTAAACCTCTGAATAATTCAACTATTTAAACATTTTAATTATGCTTTTTTAACTAAAGCCATTCCGCATTTTGGGCATTTACCTGGTTTATTACTGGTAACTTCGTGGTGCATTGGGCAGTGGTAATCCATTGTTGCCATTTTTTTCATTTTGTCAGTACACATTTTTCCGCTCATCTCCATACAATCTCCGTTTTTCATCATCATTTTTTTACCATCTTTCATAGTACATTCGCCATTAGTCATACAGGTTGTGCCATTTTTCATAACCATACTTTTTTCCATAGGCATAGTTTTGCCGTCTTTCATTACCATCATTTTACCGTCTTTCATCATACAACAATCTTTCATCATTGTATATTTTTTCGCTGTTTGCGCAGTAACACTTAACGAAATTACCATTAAAAACAGTGTTAGAAATGCAACTGTTTTTGTCGAAATTAATTTTAAATTTTTCATAATAAATTTGTATTTAATTAATCGTCAGTTCCGCTGTTGATCGGTCTTCAGTTTCGCTGTTGCCCGATTTATAATTATCAAAGTTTTAAATTTCGCAATCGCAATGCATTTACAATTACGGAGACCGAACTAAATGACATAGCTAAAGCGGCAATCATTGGTGATAATAAAATTCCAAAAAATGGATATAAAACTCCAGCTGCTATGGGAACTCCCAACACATTGTAAAAGAAAGCAAAGAATAAGTTTTGTTTGATGTTTCGCATCACGGCGTGGCTTAAATTCTTGGCTTTCACAATACCTTGCAAATCACCTTTGACCAAAGTTATTTTGGCACTTTCTATAGCCACATCCGTTCCTGTTCCCATCGCAATTCCGATGTCGGCTTGCGCCAATGCCGGAGCGTCATTAATTCCGTCGCCAGCCATTGCAACAATTTTTCCTTGAGCTTGTAGGCGTTTTATTTCGTTTAGTTTGTCTTCGGGTAAACTGTTGGCAATAAAACTGGTTAAATGCAATTCGCTGGCGACCGCTTTTGCGGTATTTTCATTATCGCCTGTAATCATAATTACCTCAATTCCTTGCGCCATTAATTCCTTGATGGTGGCAACACTTGTTGGTTTTATTTTATCAGAAATCGATACAAAACCGACTGCAATGCCATCAACGGAAATATAGGAAACCGTTTTTCCTAGTTTCTGTTCGGCTATAATTTTAGTTTCTAAATCATCAGAAACAGTAGCTTTGACTTGCTCCATCAGTTTTTTATTTCCCAAAGTCACTTTCTTTTTTTCTACTGTTCCAATAACTCCTTTTCCTGCAACGGCTTCAAAATCTTTGACTTCTATTAGTGAAACCTCTTTTGATTTGGCATAATTGACTACGGCTTGGGCCAAAGGGTGTTCGCTGTATTGGTTCAACGAGGCAATGCTTTGCAATAAAATAGCTTCCTCATTATTGGAAGAAAACAGTTGATCAACTGAGGGTTTTCCTTCGGTTATGGTTCCCGTTTTATCGGTAATCAGGACATTTACTTTGTTCATATTTTCCAATGCTTCAGCATTTTTTATCAAAACTCCCAATTGTGCACCTTTGCCAACGCCAACCATAACCGACATCGGTGTTGCTAATCCCAAAGCGCAAGGACAGGCAATGATTAAAACCGCAATCGCGTTGATGAATCCGTAAACCAATGCGGGATCGGGACCAAATTTTGCCCATATAAAAAAAGTAAGTGCTGAAATTAGAACAACCGTTGGTACAAAATATTTGGCAATGCTATCGGCTAGTTTTTGAATGGGTGCTCTGGAACGAGACGCATCATTAACCATTTGTACAATCTGCGAAAGCAAGGTTTCTGAACCCACTTTTTCGGCAATCATCACAAAGGATTTGTTGCCATTGATGGTTCCTGCAATAACGCTATCACCAATCGTTTTATCAACAGGAATGGGTTCTCCAGAAATCATTGACTCATCAATGGTACTTTCACCATCAGTGATTTTTCCATCCACAGGAATTTTATCACCCGGTTTTACACGCAATAAATCATCTTTTTTGATGTCGTGGATTGAAATTACTTTATCGCCGCCGTCAACTACCAAAGTAGCTTCGGTTGGTGCTAATTTTAATAATTCTTTTATAGCTCCACTAGTTTGACTGTGCGCTTTGGCTTCTAATAGTTGACCCAATAAAACTAAAGTCAGAATAACTGTTGTTGCTTCAAAATATAATAAAACAGTGCCAGTTTCAGTTTTGAATTCGTTTGGGAAAATATCAGTAAAAAACATTCCGACTAAACTAAATAGAAATGCAACTCCTGTACCAATTCCGATAAGGGTAAACATATTTAAATTCCAAGTAATGATGGATTTCCACGCACGTACAAAGAATATCCAACCAGCATAAAAAACGACTGGAAGTGATAATAGTAATTGCACCCAATTCCATTTGGAGGCATCCATTAGTTGCAGTAACGGATTGTTATGTACCATTTCTATCATTGCAATAGCGAAAATGGGAACTGTAAAAACTACAGCAATTTTCATTTTCTTGACTAAATCTTTATAGGTCTTTTGGTCTTCAGTATCACTCGGATTCATAGGCACTAAATCCATTCCGCAAATAGGACACGAACCCGGACTATCTTTGATAACTTCGGGATGCATCGGGCAAGT
>NZ_JBJXDQ010000035.1:0-5244 GCF_046155325.1 Flavobacterium sp. | reverse complement strand
AAGTTGCTATTTATAATTCAAATGGACAATTAGTGAAAAAATATGATGATTTTCAAAAAAAAGCTCTTGAAAGTCAAACTAACCAGTATAATGTTTCGGATTTAAACAACGGAATTTACTTCGTGAAAGTGATTTCAGAAAATACCTCAAGAACAATGAAAATTATCATAAAAAAATAGTTTTTTTCACTCTCTTTATAAAAAAAAAATCTCATTCATAGTTGTACAAATTTACCCATTATATGTATTTCTAGTTGGCCTGTAATTTATATTTTTGAAATATAAATAATTTAATAGATTTACCGATTAAACCTTTTTTAAAATAAGCTGTTCCTAAAAGCAGTATTAATTAAATAGTATATAAAAATATTACTAAACAAATGAATAAAAGCAATCAAGCATTCCATTTATTTATTATTGCATTCGCAATGATACTATTTGCTCCACTCGCAGCACAACAAAAATCAAAACCTAATATTTTATTTTTTGCAGTAGATGATTTAAAACCTATTTTGGGTTGTTACGGCAATACTTTGGTAAAAACACCCAATATTGACCGATTGGCAAAAATGGCAACGGTTTTCAATAACAATTATTGCCAACAAGCTGTTTGTGGACCTACAAGAGCCAGTATAATGACCGGAAAACGTCCTGATAATACTGGAGTTTGGGATTTAAAAACCAGAATGCGTGATGTTCATCCTGATATTTTGAGTTTGCCACAGCATTTAATTACCCAAGGTTATTCAACGCAAGGAGTTGGAAAAGTGTATGATTCTCGTTGTGTGGATGACGCTTTGGACGAACCTTCGTGGAGTGTACCCTATTATAATTATTTTAAAACAGAAGAGCGTTTTTATCCTAAAGATTTAGGCGCTCCTATTTCTGGACATTATCAATCCCCAGAATCTAAAAAATTGAATGAGAAGTATAGACTTGAAGCCGAAGCAAAGGGAATGTCTAAAAAAGAAATTACAGATTACGTTTCTAAATCTGTGAAACCAGCCGTTGAATGTGTTGATGTTCCAGACAATGCTTATAATGATGGTGCCAATGCCTTGAGAGCTATAGAAATTTTGGAAAAACTCAAATCCGAAGTTCAACCTTTCTTTTTCGCTGTTGGTTTTTCAAAACCACATCTCCCTTTTGTCGCTCCTAAAAAATATTGGGATTTATACAAAAGAGAAGATATGCCAGTGGCTGCTTTTCAAGAACAACCTAAAAACAGTGTAGACGTTGCTTTTCATAATTCAGGCGAAATAAGAGCGTATACAGATATTCCTCCTTTAGTGTCCTTCACGGACCAGAAAGAGTATGGTTTGACATTGCCCATAGACAAACAAAAAGAATTAATTCACGGTTATTATGCTGCCATTTCTTATATGGATGCCCAAGTGGGTAAAGTATTGGATAAATTAGATGCTTTAGGATTAACAAAAAATACTATAATTGTACTTTGGGGCGATCACGGTTGGCATTTGGGAGACCATAATCTTTGGTGCAAACACACTAATTTTGAACAAGCGACTCGTACACCTCTGATTATTTCGGCTCCTGGAATTGCACCAACTACATCAAATTCCCCTTCCGAATTTGTAGACGTTTTTCCAACGATTTGTGACTTGGCTGGTGTAAAAATTCCGGATGTAGTTGACGGGAAAAGTCTTAAGCCTTTGATGGATAAATCATCTCAATCGGTCAAAGATTTCTCTATTAGTCAGTATCCTCGAAGCGGAACTAAAAGCGAAACCGAGCGTCAAGGGTATGCTTCTTCAAAAGTAATGGGCTATTCTTTGAGAGACAAAAGATACCGATATACCATTTGGCTGGGAAATGATTTTAGAAGTACCCAAGCTTTCAACGACAAATTAATAGTTGGAACAGAATTGTATGATTATGATAAAGATCCTAATGAAACCGTAAACGTGGTAAACGATGAGTCATATCAATCCGTTACCAAGGATTTAAAGGCTAAATTGCTAGACTTTTTTAAGTCACAAGTACAATAAATTGAAATCCAAAAAGGATCATGTGTCTTTAAAGACCATTTAAAAATTCTGGAAAAATGCACACTCAATGGAATTACTTATAACAATGAAAAATAATTTTTTAGTCGTTTTTCTTACCTTGGGTTTCTTGGCAAATGGACAAACAGAAAAAGTTGCCCAACAAACGACCAATGAAAAAGCACCAATTGCCAAGGAAGGCATTACAGTGAAATCTTGCTGCGTAGCTGCAGTTCCCAAAAGGTTTGCTTCAAAATCTACCGTAAAAAATCCCGAAGGCATGGTTTGGATTCCTGCAGGAACCTTTAGTATGGGAGGCGATAATGGCCAAGCCCGTCAAGATGAATTGCCAAAACATGAAGTGAAATTGAATGGCTTTTTTATGGATGTAACCGAAGTAACCAATGCGCAATTTGCAAAATTTGCTGAAGCAACGGGTTATGTTACCACAGCCGAGAAAGATATTGATTGGGATGAATTAAAAAAACAATTGCCATCGGATACACCAAAGCCAGATGCCGAAACCTTGAAAGCAGCTTCATTGGTATTTGTTCCGACCCAAGGTGAAGTGAATTTACAGGATTATAGTCAATGGTGGCAATGGACACATAATGCCAATTGGAAACATCCAAAAGGAAAAGATAGTGATATTGTTGGAAAAGAAAACCTTCCGGTGGTTCACATCAGTTGGGATGATGCCAATGCCTACTGTAAATGGGCGGGAAAAAGATTGCCAACAGAGGCGGAATGGGAATATGCCGCAAGAGGCGGATTGGACAAAAATACCTATGCTTGGGGTAATATTAAGGTGGATGAAGGGAAGATACATTGTAATTATTGGCAAGGAAGTTTTCCCTATAAAAATGAAGTTACCGATGGTTTTTTTGGAGCTGCTCCTACAAAATCATTTGATCCCAACGGCTATGGATTGTATGATATGGGAGGAAACGTTTGGGAATGGTGTGCAGATTTATATAACAATACCTATTATGGTGAATTTGAAAATGTAAAATTATCAGACAATCCTATAGGTCCTTCAGCTAGTTTTGACCCTGACGAGCCATTGGTAGCCAAAAGAGTTATGAGAGGAGGTTCTTTCTTGTGTAATGAATCCTATTGCAGTGGCTACAGGGTTTCGGCCAGAATGAGAAGTTCTGCTGATTCTTCAATGGAACATTTAGGTTTTAGATGCTTACAAAACAAGTAATAGCTTATAAAATTTTCAATTAAAAATAATGTTAAATATGCAATGGTAATATGACACTAAAAAGAAACCTAGAACAGCTCTTATGTTTGACTTTACTTCTTATACAGGTATGTTTAGTTAGTGCGCAACAGCATTCTAAAACGAAAGTGAAAGTAATTTTTGCTGATAATTTTAAAAAAGATAAAGGCCTTTGGGTTTCAGAATTTGAACAAGCCGAAACTTCTTCGATGAAAATTAGTCAGGGGAAATTGGATGTCATTGCTACTGCTGGCGGAACAGTATGGTACAAAAACAAATTACAAGGGAATATTATGATAACCTACAACGCCACAGTGGTTAATGCAGGCGGAAAAAATGATCGAGTTTCTGATATGAATACTTTTTGGATGGCAAGTAATCCAACCTCTGAAAATATAAATAATCAAAGCGGAAAATTCGAATCCTATGATAATCTTCATTTGTATTATGCAGGTATTGGCGGACACGATAATGAAACTACTCGTTTTAGAAAATACACAGGCAAAGGACAAAAAGCGGTTTTAAAAGAATACACAGACAAAGAACATTTGTTAGTAGGTAATAAAAAATATGCCATAAAAATAATTGTCAACAACGGTCTCGTTCAATATTTTGTAAACGATAATTTATTTTGGGAATACCAAGATGATTCGCCTTATAAAGAAGGTTATTTTGGATTTCGGACGTATATAAGTCACCAAATTTATGAGGATTTCAAAGTGTATCAATTGCCTGAAGCAAAGATAGTGAGTAAAGACTCTATAGCTTTGGAAAACGATTTTGTCAGAGTGATGAAAAATGCATCCGTAAAAACAGCAGACGATGCCGCTCTTTTTGGCAAGAGAATTGTTATATCCTTGACTCCATTAGAATGTAAAAGTACTGCAGGTATAAAAACAATGCAAAGAGGAGAAATAATAGTTTTCAATCCAGAAGAGTCTTATTCAATAGAAAAAGGAGATTATTTTGAAGTCGCTTTTAAGCTAAAACATCCCGAACCCAAAGGCCCAGAAGAATGGCTCGAACCGCTAAAAAACAAAATTGTTTATGAAGATGATTTGTTTCGGGTTTTTGAAGAAAGACTTGCTCCAGGTGATACTCGTGAGCTTCACAGCCATTCACAACGCATTGTAGTTCGACTCAATAAAGTACAATTGACCGATCCAAGATTTAAACCCAACGGATCTCCGGGAGAAGGAATTCAGGTGCCAAATACCGTAAAATTTGCGGAGCCAATGGTTCACGTCGTTAAAAACTTAAGTACAGACACCCTACTTTTTAATATCATAATTGAATTTAAAACACCTAAGTAAGTCGAAAGTTTTAATGTCGTAAAGTCAAAAGTCTCGAAATAGTAAAAAACTATATAAATAAGCCAATTACAATAACTACCTATTTTGAAATACGACACTTAATTACACTTAGTACTTATTTACAACAACAAAAAATAAAAAATGAAAAATAAATATATTTTAATACCCTGCGTCGGACTTTTGTTTAGCTGTTTAGCCTTTTGTTCAAATGCTAAATCGATTCATCAAGTACAAAAAGTCAATTCCCTTGATAAAGAAATCTTGGTTTCCAACTCATTAGAACTCAACTCGGCAATAGCTTCGGCAAGTCCGGGAAATGTTATTGTAATGAAAGAGGGTGTTTGGACCGATGTAGTCATTGATTTTAAGTCCATTTCCAGCGCCTCAGAACCCATAACCTTGCGTGCCCAAACTCCCGGAAAAGTTATATTAAACGGAGGTTCCAGACTAATTTTTTCAAAACCCAATCTAGTTGTTGATGGACTTTTGTTCCAAAAGGGAACCATTACCAAAAAGGATGCAGCCGTTGTACTTTTTAATTCAGATAATTGCCGACTTACCAATTCGGCTATAATTGATTATAATCCAGCCGATTTTAATACGGAATATTATTGGGTACTTTTTGATGGAAGTCACAATAGAATGGATCATTGCTATTTTACCGGAAAAAGTAACAAGCAACCTGTGGTACAAAACGGGGA
>NZ_JBJXDQ010000034.1:0-7078 GCF_046155325.1 Flavobacterium sp. | reverse complement strand
TGAATGAAACCACCGACATAATAGAATGCACAAACTTATCTACTCCGACTCACATTATAGGTTTTCGCTGTAACATTAAATATGACGAAACTATAAATAAGTGGGTTCTTAGTGTGATAAACAAATTGGAGATTAAGGAAAGATATGGAGTAGAAAATGCTTCACCTTTTCAAATCGTTAAAGATAAAAGAGAAGATACACTTATAAATAAATTATGAATAATAAATAGTATAAATTTGCGTTTTTATGGGGTGTTTTGGTGTTAAAGGCGCCTAATAACCTATTTATTAAAAAAATATTGTTGCAATTTAAGGGTTAATTATTATATTGCACCATCTAAATTATTATCTACCAAAGAGTATGAAAGTAAATAAAATTAAGACCTTAGGAATCATTTTATCGATGATATTGATTTTAGGTTTTGCTAGTTGTAGTAAAAAATCGAGTTCTCAAAGTGGTTCTAGAGCTACAGGTTGGAATGTAAGTGGAAAAAAAGTAATGGATAATGCAAAACAAACTCCAGGACCAGGATTGATTTTTGTTGAAGGAGGTACATTTACTATGGGTAAGGTAGAAGATGACGTGATGCATGATTGGAATAATACTCCAACGCAGCAGCATGTTCAATCTTTTTATATGGATGAGACTGAAGTGACTAATTTTATGTATCTAGAGTATCTAAATTGGATTAAAGGTTCATTTGTAAATGCCGGTCCAGAATATGAAAATATTTATCCAGGTGCTTTACCAGACACGCTTGTATGGAGAAATAGACTTGGTTATAATGAGACTATGACTAACAATTATTTGAGGCATCCAGCCTACGCAAATTATCCTGTTGTTGGGGTAAATTGGGTTCAAGCAACTGATTTTAGTAATTGGAGAACCCAGCGTGTAAATGAAGCTTTGTTAGAGAAAAATGGTTTTGCTAAAAAAAATGCAAAAACAAATGATGTTGATGCAGAAAGTTTGTTTGATACAGAAACCTATCTTGCCGCTCCAACTTTGGCTTATGGAGCCAAAAACAATGAATTGGCTTTAAAAAGACCAAAAGGAAGACAGGCAATTGCCAAAAAAGGAGAGCCTACTACTCAAAAAGGACTTTATGCTACAAGATCTTCCGGAATTCTTTTGCCTGAATATAGGTTGCCTACAGAAGCGGAGTGGGAATATGCCGCCGCAGCTGATGTTGGACAAAGAGAATATAATACTTATAAAGGACAAAAGAAATATCCATGGTCTGGTAGTTACACTCGTTCAGGTAAAAGACAAAGTAAAGGAGATCAATTAGCCAATTTTAAGCAGGGCAATGGTGATTATGGTGGTATTGCGGGTTGGTCTGATGATGGTGCTGATATTACTCAATATGTTAAATTTTATCCAGCTAATGATTTTGGGTTGTATGATATGGCAGGAAATGTAGCTGAATGGGTAGCTGATGTTTACAGACCGATAGTAGATAATGAAGCAAACGATTTTAATTATTTTAGGGGTAACCAATATACCAAAAATAAAATTGGAAAAGAGGGTATAATTGAAGTTGTTACTAAGGAAAATATTAAATACGATACTTTAAGTAACGGAAGAATCGTTGCAAGAAATTATCCAGGGCAAATTGTTCAGGTTCCAGTTGATGATAAGGAAACCTATCTAAGACAAAATTTTGATAAAAGTGATAATACAAACTATAGAGATGGAGATAAATTATCTTCTAAGTATTTTGGACAAACTGATTCAGAATCTGAAACTAAAAATAATAGTGAAACTAGTAAAATGTATAACTCTCCTAAACATAATATTTCTACCGATAGTTTAGGTAATATGGTTCGTAAATATGACAAATCGAATAAAAGAACGACACTTATAAATGATAATGTACGTGTATATAAAGGTGGTTCATGGAGAGATAGATCTTATTGGTTAGATCCTGCTCAAAGAAGATATCTTCCACAGGATGTGGCAACTGATTATGTTGGTTTTAGATGTGCTATGTCTAAAGTGGGGCCTAAATTTGAAAAAAGAAAATCGGCTAGAAATTAAATTTATAAATAATAGTAACAAAAGCCCTTTTTAGGGCTTTTGTTATTTTAATCATTTTGTATGGACATTCAAAGTATACATAATTTGTTTTTGAAATGTGATTCAGTCTCAATCGATACTAGAAAAATTGAGGAAAATTCATTATTTATAGCCTTAAAGGGAGATAATTTTGACGCAAATACATTTGTTAAGGAAGCTCTTGAAAAGAGAGCTTCTTATGTTGTTATTGATAATAAAGATTATTATATTGATAATAGAACAATAGTTGTAGAAGATAGTTTAATAGCTTTACAAGAATTGGCAAAATACCATAGAAAGTATTTAAAACTCCCAATAATTGCGCTTACTGGCAGCAATGGAAAAACAACTACTAAAGAGTTAATTAATGTTGTTTTGTCAAAAAAATACAAAACAAAAGCCACAGTAGGGAACTTAAACAATCATATAGGTGTTCCATTGACATTATTATCTTTTAATTCAGATACTGAAATCGGAATTGTAGAGATGGGAGCTAATCATAAAAAAGAAATTGAATTTCTATGCGATTTAGCTACGCCAGATTATGGATATATTACGAACTTTGGGAAAGCTCATTTAGAAGGATTTGGAGGAATAGAGGGTGTAATTGAAGGCAAAAGTGAGATGTTTGAATATATCCTTGGAAATGACAAACTAGCTTTTATAAATATAAATGACCAAATTCAAGTTAAAAAAGCAAAACAATTAAAGATTTATTCTTTTGGAATTGGTAACCAATCTACTGATGTTAATATAACATCAATAGAAGCAAATCCTTTTGTTGTTGTGAAGTATTCAGAATTTGAAATCAAAACCCATTTAATAGGGCTTTACAATGCTAATAATGTAAATGCAGCACTTTGTATAGGAAAATATTTTGAGGTAAAAGACAGCGATATTATTGAAGCTTTAGAGCAATATATACCTGAGAATAATCGATCCCAGATTTTGTCTAAAGAGACAAATCGTATCATTTTAGATGCATATAATGCAAATCCTAGTAGTATGGCGGCGGCAATTGAAAACTTTATTCAACTAGAACAACTCAATAAAGTTATGTTTTTAGGTGATATGTTTGAATTGGGGATAGAAAGCCAAAAAGAGCATAAAGCAATTGTGGATTTTTTATTTGATTATAAAGGAGTACTTTGCTACCTTGTTGGAGTTGAATTTTACAAAAATAAAGTTTTCAGCGAAAATTTAATTTTTCACGAAACATTTGATTCTTTATCAATGGAGTTAAAGGGATTAAAAATTGAAAACGCTACTATATTAATCAAAGGTTCTCGGGGGATGGCATTAGAAAGAGTTTTAGATTTATTATAGTGCCAAATTTTTTTAAACAAAGAGTCGTCAAAACATGATGGCTCTTTGTTTAAATTAAATACTAATTAAATAACTCGTTAGATTTTCCTTGTTGTTAAGTCCTAATTTTTTTCTCAATCTATAGCGAGCTAACTCAACACCACCATTTGAAATATTCATTATTTCAGCAATTTCTTTGGTTGACATATTCATTAATAGATAGGTTGATAAATCTAATTCTCGCGGAGATATACTTGGACACAACTCTTTTAATCGTTTTAAAAAGTCATAATGTACGTTTTTGATGTGTTTCTCAAGGTCTTTCCAGCTGTGGTCTGCATTAACTTCTTTGACAATGCTTTTATTTAACTTTGAAAGTTGAAATTTTGCAGATTCATCAAATGAATCAACATTAATATCTTTTAGTTTTTGAATAATTCCATTTAGAATTTTATTTTTCTTAGCAATTTGAAGTGAATTAGTTACTAATTCCTTGTCTTTTGCTAATATTTTTACTTTTAGCTTTTCGTTTTGAAGTTTTTCGATTTCTTTTTCCAAATCAAATTGTTCTTGTCTAATTTTAGATTCTTTCTCTAAATAAAGTCTTCGCTGTTCAACAGTTTGGTAATACTTGTTCTTTCTTATTTTTGATTTAATTCTGATTCGAATGTAATAAAATATAGTTGTTAGGGTTATGATATAAAACAAATAGGCTAAAAAGTGTCTGTACCAAGGTGGTGAGATTTTAAAACTAAAGCTAGTCTCATCAGATGTAATTCCAAAGCTGTTTACAACTTTAACCCTCATCGTATAATTGCCTTCTTTTAGGTTTGTATATTCTTTTATATATAATGACGACCAATTACTCCATTTATCCTCAAAACCATCAAGTAGATATGAATATTTAATATTGTCAATGTTTTCAAAAGTTGGTGAAGCAAAAGTAAATTTCACTTGATTTGCACTATACTTAATCTTATATTTATCAGTAATTATTTTTCCATTCCCATAAAACAAAGTGTCCTTATTAGATGAAAAACTTCTAATATAAACTTGGGGTTTAGCCATGAATTCTTTTGAAGCTTTCGAATTATAATGTGCTAATCCTTGAGTAAATCCTAAAAATATATTTTCAGGGTTTACGGTATTCACTGATAGGTTGTTTAAAACTAAATCCTGAGTTAAATTATAAAAAGGAGATTCAATTTTGGTGTAATTGCCTTTATTATTTTTCATCAAAACTCCTAATCCACTTTTTTTGGCATACCATATATTTTGGTATTGATCTTCTCTTATTGATGTAGCACTTAATAATGATTCAAATAATTTACTTGTAAATTCGTCTTTATAAAACACGTTACTGTTTTCTGAATATTTATAAAAATTATTTTCAGTTTTAAAACATATGCTGTTCTTTAACTTCTGTATGGTAAAGAATCCATTGTCAGTATTAGATAAATTTAGATATGTTTTTATGTCTTTAAAATTTTTAAAACCTGGATTTAAAGCAATTTTATAGAGTAGATCGTCTTTCTTTACCCATATATTTTTTATGTCGATTTCGAATTCACCAACTGATTTATAAAAACCTTCGATTTGATGCGAAAATTGCCACCCATTAGCACCTTTAATAAATAATGAAAAGCCATTATAATTTGAACCTATCATATAATTTGGATAACCAGGAATTTTTTTAAATACCCAATAACCTACATTGTCTACTATTTTTGTCAGTTTCACTCCATCAATAATTAAAGCGCCTTTGTTATGTGAGCATATAAGTTGCCCATCAATTACTTGCACATTATAAGCTTGACCCGTGGTTCCTTCTACAAGGGCAAAAGGTTCATCTATAAATGGAGTGCCCCAGTTATGGTAAAACACACCTTGATTTGTAGCTACATATAAATTTTCTTTGTAAATAACTGAGGCATAAACCGTACTTATATCGTAACTAAAGCCAAAATATGAAAAAGGAGAATTTTCGTTAATAAATGTAATTCCATTATCAAGTCCCAACCAAAGATTGTTTTTATTGTCAACAAAAGAGGATAATACGGTGTTATTTTGAAGTCCTTTTTTGAGATTTATTAATTGTATTATTTTTCCATTTGAATCACAAACAATTATTCCATTTCTAACAGAATTGAGAACTATATGATTGTTCTTAATCATTACTCCGCCTAAACAACTGTTTTTTATAGTAAAATCATTTGCTTCAGAATTCCAAGGTTTAAATATGCCATTTTCGCAAGTAAAAAGCCCCTTGTCAAGAGTAGCAATTAATACTTTAGTATTTGTTAAATTAAACATCCCCCATACTTGGGTATTGTTTAAAAAAGTTGAACCAGGCATAGTGGCTAGTTTGTTGTTTTTATACTCTAATAAGCCGTATTTGATATCTTGGAAATAAAGTCTGTCTTTTACTTTAAATGAAAAATGAAATTTTGTTGGCGCTTTAATTGTTTTAATACTATTGTTTTTAAATATAAATATGCTCCCAAAAGATTGAAAAATCACCTCTTCTTTATAGAAATGTATTTTCCATACAATATCTATAGTGTTTTCTGTATTATCATTTTGAGTGTTTAAAAATTTGGATAAAGAATAATAAATAAGTCTTCCGTTTGAGTCGGCATTAAAATAACCAAATTCATTATAACCACTAACAAAAATTTTTCCTGAATCTTGTATTTTAACAGCTCGAATAACTGACAGGTTTGGTAAAGAATATTTATGCCAAGTTGTGCCATCAAATTGAAAAAGCCCATTATTATTTGCAAAATAAACATTTCCTTCTTTGTCTTGATCTATATCCCAATTTTGTGTCCCTCCATGATAATCGGTTCTTTTGTAATTTTTAATTTCAGGTAGACCTAGTTTTTTAACTTGTCCAAAAACAGATGAAATAGATAAAAAGAACAGCAAAAGCAATAATTTAAGCTTGTTTGAAGTGAAAACTAAAAAGTATTTTTTAATTATTTTTTGAATTTTTTTCATTCGGTTATTTTGTTTTTTTTTGGAAAAAAAATAGTTTTTTTGAGCTTTGAAAGCTAATATCGTATTTTTTATTGATAAGTAAGTGTTTGTTTTTTAAAATTTTATGACACATCATGCTTTTTTTATTTTAAATTACTGATAATCAATATTTTAATATTTATATGATATGTTTTTGTATAGGCTTCTATTTTACATTGATGTGTTTTTGTATGATTAATATAATAATTATTGATTAATAACTCCATTTTTTATCTATATTATTGTATCCAATTTACTATTTAACCATTCAAATTTTATTTATTATGAAATTAACCAAATCTCTTTTTTATCACTTATAATTGTATTATTCTCAGTTTACACTAACGTTTTCAACCTTTTTTAGTTTGCTGTATTAAAAAAATTAAGAAATTTTAATTCTTAAAACTTATTTCGATAGCAAAAAACAATTTATGTTTTGAAAATCATAAACAAAATAATTATTATTTAGTAATTATTTTCACGAGACTTGATTTCAATGTGTTTAACTATGCAAAAAAGAGTTGAATTTTATTATTTACAATTTTAAAACAATTAATTAACTACAATTAACTATGAAAAAATTATTTTTTTTACTAACCCTTTGGTGTTACTCATTAACCATTTATTCCCAAGCAGACAAAGTAACTATTGATAACAGCGCTGATGGAATCAAATTAAAAGTCAACGGGAATGACTT
>NZ_JBJXDQ010000033.1:0-3263 GCF_046155325.1 Flavobacterium sp. | reverse complement strand
AATTTTCATCTGAACCAATATATTTCTCCCTGTTTTCTTGATCACGTAACGAAATCTGTGCCGTAAAATTTTCGAATCCTAATGAACCAAAAACATACAAAACCAAGTCAATCACGTTTTTGAATTCCTGATCCAATTGGTCTGGCGTACAAAAAATATGCGCATCATCTTGAGTAAATCCTCGAACACGAGTCAAACCATGCAATTCACCACTTTGTTCGTATCTGTATACGGTACCAAATTCAGCGTAACGCTTTGGTAAATCTTTGTAGGACCAAGGTCTTACATTATAGATTTCACAGTGATGTGGACAGTTCATCGGTTTTAATAAAAACTCTTCGCCTTCGGCTGGAGTATTTATGGGTTGAAAGCTATCAGCACCATATTTAGCATAATGACCTGAAGTCACGTATAATTCTTTTTGTCCAATATGAGGCGTAACCACTTGTTCATAACCCGCTTTTTTCTGTGCTTTTTTCAAAAATTGCTCTAATCTGTCACGCAAAGCAGCTCCTTTTGGCAACCATAACGGTAAACCTTGACCCACTTTTGCAGAGAAAGCAAACAATTCTAATTCTTTTCCTAGTTTTCTATGATCGCGACGTTTTGCTTCTTCAAGTAATTCTAAGTGTTCAGTTAAATCTTTTTGTTTTGGAAACGAAACCCCGTAAACTCTTGTAAGTTGTTTGTTCTTTTCGTCACCACGCCAGTAAGCACCCGCAACACTCATAATTTTCATCGCCTTGATAATTCCAGTATTCGGAATATGACCACCACGACACAAATCGGTAAAAGTAGCGTGATCACAAAAAGTAATCGTTCCATCTTCCAGATTCGTAATTAATTCTGTTTTGTATACATTATTCTTATAGGTCTCCAATGCTTCGGCTTTTGAAACAGGACGCAATTTAAATTCGTGTTTCTCTCTTGAAATTTCCAAAACTCGATCTTCAATTTTCTTAAAATCAGCATCGGTAATCTTGTGATCTTCAAAATCAACATCATAATAAAACCCGTTACTAATCGCAGGACCAAGCGTTAGTTTTATTCCAGAATATATTTCTTCCAAAACTTGCGCCATAACGTGCGAAGTCGAATGCCAGAACGCTTTCTTCCCGTTTTCGTCATTCCAAGTATATAAAACAAGCGCACCGTCAATCGTTAAAGGCGTTGACGTCTCAATCGTCGTTCCGTTAAATGCCGCAGAAATCACATTTCTCGCAAATCCTTCACTAATATTTATCGCAACATCCATCGGCGTAGCACCAATTTCAAATTCCTTAACAGACCCATCGGGCAAAGTAATCTTAATCATTTTTCAAATTTTATGAACGCAAATATAATGGTTTAAGAAAAACCACGCAATATATATGTACAAGTTTATACATTTTAACCCGTTGGGTGTAATTAAATTATTTGATTTTTAATATTGTTTATTGGTCTATCAAAGATAAATTTATTGACATATTGAACCAATATTAATGCTGTTTTTTTAGCTAAAATTCTTGTTTTAAATCCTTCGAAAGATTTAGCGTAATTGTTTCTAATTTTGAACTGGTCACATAATTGAGAAAATAATGTTTCAATTCTTTTTCTTGATTTTCTAAAGATATAAGCCTGTGGTTTATAATCTACTTGATTTTTTATTTTTGGAGTTTCTAATTTGATATTTACCGTTTGAAACAAATCCAATTGAATAGTTTTTGACAAATAACTTCTATCTCCAAGTAGCACACAATCAGACATTTGTTGTTTTATATTCTTCAAAAAATGTACATCATGAACTTCTGCTTTTGTAATATCTAACGAATGAAAAATACCTGATACAGAACAAACTCCGTGAAGTTTATATCCATAAAACCAGGTGTTTTGTGAAGCACAAAATCCTTTTGAAGGAGCTGTTTCAAACTCTTTTTTACAGATTTTAATTCTTCGATGACGAGCAAATTTGCAAATTTCTAAGGGCATACTATCCACAATAAAGTAATCTTCAAACTCCAAAAAACGAGAGGATAATTTTATTCTAACTTCTTCTGAAAATAAAAATAATTTTCTTCTTCTTTTATTGAACTGACTTCTCTCAATTAAATTTGTAATTTGACTAGTATCAACCAATTTAAACAATGAGTTTTTACTGTCAATCGACATAAATTCAGCCGTCAAACTCAATGCAACTATCTCTAAATCAGATATTTTTGTCTTTCGACCAACTCCAGATTTATATTCTAATTCACAATTCAAAGAACTTATAACTTCTAAAACTCTTAAATAATTTTTAACTATATTTGTCATAAATGTTGGTTGTTTAGCGACTTCAAGATACTGAATTTCAGTATCTTGACCAACATTTAATCAATTTATTTTACTTTAAAATAATTGCACCCAACGGGTACATTTTATAATGTTGTTATTGCGAGGCACGAAGCAATCTCGAGCTTTTTACTGCTATCCGTTTCAATCTCTTGTGACGAACTCCGGCACAAGAAGATTTCCACTGCTATCAGGGCTAATGTAGTTGGTTTTATAAGTACTTAACAGATTGAACTTGCTCAATTATGGTTAGAGTATAGATAGAGTATGGATAAAGTAGGGTTGTGGTACCCCAAATTTTTGCTAAAAAAAGTAAAATATTAAAAAAGGACAGTTACAAAGGCTATTTAGTATCATAATCAGATAGCTTTTTTGATTTCCATTTGGCGAATCCGCGTCGATCTGCTTACTATTTACGGAGTCGCATCCCCATAAACACAGTAAAACTGTTTAAATCATCAAAAAGGCAAGCCTAAAATTACAAATCAGCAAAAAGGGTGCTTGTAAATATCAAAAAACCAACGACTTAAAAAATACTTTCAAAAAAGATTAAAATAAGTCTTGTTTAGCTGAATAAACGCACTACTTTTGCACCCGAAATGTAAGCAGACGTCCTTATAAATGTTGACAAACTGAAATACGCCAATAGGAAATTTATTTTCAAAAAAGGTTAAAAAAAGTTTGTGAGATTTGAAAACGGATGTTATATTTGCACCCCGAAAAAAGCGTAAAGTTCCTTGAAAAAATGGTGAGAGAATAGAGAATAAGTTGAAAAAAATGTTTTTTCAAAAAACTTTTCAAAATCCTTGCCAGAAACAAATGACTTTGTTACTTTTGCACCCGCTTTGAGAGAGAAGCGAAAATAAAAAAGACACGTTCCTAGACATATTGAATTGACAGCCGTTTTAAGAGAGATCTTAGAACAATAATAAAAGAGAGTAATAGAATTTTTA
>NZ_JBJXDQ010000032.1:0-10744 GCF_046155325.1 Flavobacterium sp. | reverse complement strand
CAAGGCGATGGATCAAAAGCAACTTTCTACTATACTGCCAATGATAGAGTTGATTTTAGACTTTTAATCAAAGATTTTGCAAAAGAATTTAGCTCTAGAGTCGAAATGAAACAGGTGGGACTTCGCCAAGAAGCCGCTCGACTAGGGGGTATTGGTTCTTGCGGCAGAGAATTGTGTTGTTCGACTTGGTTGACTGATTTTAGAAGTGTGAATACCTCAGCAGCTCGTTACCAACAACTTTCCTTAAACCCACAAAAACTAGCGGGTCAATGTGGAAAATTAAAATGTTGTCTTAATTATGAACTAGACACTTATATGGACGCCTTAAAAGGGTTTCCTGATTTTGATACAAAATTATCTACAGAAAAAGGAGACGCAATTTGTCAAAAACAAGATATTTTTAAAGGACTGATGTGGTTTGCTTATACCAATGATTTTGCAAATTGGCATGTACTAAAAATAGAACAAGTAAAAGAAATTCTTGCCGAAAACAAACTAAAAAACAAAGTCCCTTCGCTAGAAGATTATGCTATAGAAATTGTAGTAGAACCTGAAAAACATTTTAATAATGCTATGGGTCAAGAAAGTTTAACTCGTTTTGACCAACCTAAAAGAAGCAAAAAATCAAATAAAAATCGAAAATCAGGAGGAGAGAATGTTATTGTGGCTAATAAAAATAACAATTCGAACAATCCTAACCAAAATGCAAAACCTCAAGAGCCTAGAAAACCAATAATTATTACTAAAAATGAAAATAAACTATAGTATTTTATTTTTGTTGGTGACGTTTCTTTTTTTTTCTTGTGATAAAAAAAGAGTTTTTGATGAGTATAAATCCGTTGGTAACTCGTGGCATAAAGATAGCATTGTAAGTTTTGATTTGCCTATATTAGACTCTGCCAAACGATATAATTTATTTGTGAATTTAAGAGCAAACAATGATTATCCCTTTAATAACCTTTTTCTAATTGTATCCTTAGAAATGCCCAATGGGTATACTAAAGTGGATACTTTAGAGTACCAAATGGCAAATCCAGATGGAGAAATACTCGGTAACGGATTTACAGATTTAAAAGAAAGTAAGCTTTTTTATAAAGAAAAAGTGCGATTTAGAGGAAAGTATAAAGTTAACATCAAACAATCTCTCAGGGAAAGCGGAAAAATTCAAGGAAAAAAAAATCTAGAAGGAATTACAGATGTTGGGTTTAGAATTGAAAAAATAGATTAAAAAATAAATTATGGCGGTTCAAAAAAATATAGAAAAAGATATCCATTACTATAAAAATAAATTTTGGAAGGTTTTCTTTTATAGTTTAGGAGGTGGATTAGTATTCTTCTTATTTGCTTCATGGGGTCTTTTTGGATCAATGCCTTCATTTGAAGATTTAGAAAATCCAGATTCTAATTTAGCTACTGAAATCATATCATCTGACGGAGTGATTTTGGGAAAATATTTTGAGAAAAATAGATCCCAACTTAAATATTCCGATTTGCCAAAAAATCTAGTTCAAGCCCTTGTAGCAACTGAAGATGAGCGTTTTTATGAACATTCCGGTATTGACGGCAGAGGAACTTTGAGAGCCATCGCTAGCTTAGGAACAAGCGGAGGGGCAAGTACATTGACCCAACAATTAGCCAAACAGTTATTCCACGGAGAAGGGTCTAAATTTTTACCTTTTAGAATTGTTCAAAAAATTAAAGAATGGATTATTGCTATTCGTTTAGAACGACAATATACCAAAAACGAAATCATCGCCATGTATTGCAACGTATATGATTTTGGAAATTATTCCGTGGGAGTAAGTTCAGCTGCAAAAACCTATTTTTCAAAAGAACCTAAAGATCTTACTATCGATGAATCTGCAATATTAGTGGGTATGTTTAAAAATTCAGGGTTATACAATCCTGTAAAAAATGCACAAGGGGTCAAAAACAGAAGAAATGTAGTACTTGCCCAGATGGAAAAAGGAAAAATTATTACCGAATCACAAAAAGAAAAACTACAAAAACTTCCCATCACTTTAAACTTCAAATTGGAAAGTCACCGCGAAGGAACAGCCACATATTTCAGAGAATACCTTAGAGATTATATGAAAAAATGGATGGAGGAGAATAAAAAACCCGATGGTTCAGATTATAATATTTACAAAGACGGTTTAAAAATTTACACCACTATCGATTCGAGAATGCAATTGCATGCTGAAGAAGCCGTTGAAAAACACATGGCAAATCTACAAGAACAATTTTTTATTGAGGCTAAAACCAATAAAAATGCACCTTTTGTAAACATTTCGGATGCTGAAACCCAACGCATTCTTAAACAAGCTATGAAAGCATCCTACCGTTGGACTGTAATGGCGGAAACGGATAAAAGCGAAGAAGAAATTATAGCGTCTTTTAGTCAAAAAACAAAAATGAAAGTCTTTACCTGGAAAGGAGAAAGAGATACTATTATGACTCCACTAGATTCGATTCGATATTACAAACATTTTCTACAATCAGGCTTAATGGCTATGGAACCACAAACTGGTAGTATAAAAGCTTGGGTAGGTGGCATAAATTACAAATATTTTCAGTACGATCATGTTGGACAAGGCGCCAGACAAGTGGGATCTACATTCAAACCTTTTGTCTATGCCACAGCAATCGAACAATTAGGAATGTCGCCGTGCGATACAATTGTTGACGGTCCCTTTATGATTCGAAAAGGTCGTCACCATGTTACTGAAGATTGGGAACCAAGAAATTCTGACAACCGATACCGCGGAATGGTTACTTTAAAACAAGGTTTAGCCAATTCAATCAATACCATTTCGGCAAAATTAATTGATAAAACTGGTCCCGAAGCTGTTGTAGAATTAACTCATAAATTAGGTGTGAAATCCGAAATCCCTGTACAACCCTCGATAGCTCTTGGAGCAGTTGATATTACTGTTGAAGATATGGTTGCTGCTTATGGAACTTTCGCCAACCAAGGCGTTTATATTAAACCACAATTTATAACTAGAATTGAGGACAAAAGCGGTGTCGTAATCTACGAGCCCATCCCTGAATCTCATGATGTTTTAAATAAAGACATTGCTTATGCTGTTATCAAATTACTCGAAGGGGTAACCGAAGGCGGTTCTGGAGCAAGATTAAGAACGCAAGGCGGAGGAAGTGGTGACAATCGCTGGACAGGATATCCGTACCTGTTTACTAACCCTATTGCGGGCAAAACCGGTACAACTCAAAACCAATCGGATGGTTGGTTTATGGGAATGGTTCCAAATCTGGTAACAGGTGTTTGGGTAGGCTGTGAGGACCGCTCTGCAAGATTCAAAAGCCTAACTTATGGTCAAGGCGCAACAGCTGCTTTGCCGGTTTGGGGATATTTTATGAAGCTTTGTTATGAAGATGAAACCCTAAAAGTTTCTAAAGAAGATTTTGATCGACCAGCTAATTTATCTATAAAGGTAGATTGTTATACCCGCCCAGCCGTCGTAAAAGACACCACCGATATTCAACAAGATACTGAGGAATTCGAATTGTAATTTTTTTATTTGGAGCTATTTCCAGCTATTCGTTACAATCTTTTAAAGCTTCCAGCCTTTTGAAGGCTGGAAGCTTTAAAAGGATTTCCACTTCTATCTGGGCTAGGGCATTTGTTTTTAGAATGAAATTTGTGTGACACTTAAATATCTTAATGGTTAAAAATAATTTGGACCCATTAAATCCAAAAAGATCAATTAACGTATAATTATTATGATCAACAAAAAAGTTAACGACGTTCACGAAGCACTCCAAGGAATCGAAAACGGAATGACACTTATGTTAGGTGGTTTTGGGCTTTGCGGGATTCCTGAAAACTCCATTGCCGAATTAGTCAAAAAAGAAACTAACAATCTCACCTGTATCTCCAACAATGCGGGAGTCGATGATTTTGGACTAGGCTTACTTCTTCAAAAACGCCAAATCAAAAAAATGATTTCTTCATACGTGGGAGAAAATGCCGAATTCGAACGCCAAATGCTTTCAGGCGAACTCGAGGTAGAACTTATTCCACAAGGTACATTAGCCGAACGTTCCCGAGCGGCACAAGTTGGCATTCCTGCTTTTTTCACACCAGCTGGTTTCGGTACCGAAGTTGCCATTGGCAAAGAAACCCGAGAATTCAACGGAAAAATGCATATAATGGAACTCGCTTTTAAAGCTGATTTTGCTATTGTAAAAGCCTGGAAAGGCGACACGGCAGGAAACCTCATCTTCAAAGGAACCGCCCGAAATTTCAATCCTTGTATGGCTGGCGCTGCCAAAATCACCATCGCCGAAGTCGAAGAATTAGTCGAAGCTGGAACCCTCGACCCCAACCAAATTCACACTCCTGGAATCTTCGTGCAACGCATATTTCAAGGGGAGAAATACGAAAAAAGGATTGAGCAGAGGACTGTTAGGAAAAGAATTAATTAATTTTTCAATGTGAAAATGTAATAATTATATGGAGAAAGAAAACATAATAGTTTCAAAGACAATTGATTTTTCATTAGACATTATCTCTTTCTGTGAGACTTTAGAGCAAAGCAGAAAATTTGTAATTGCAAATCAATTATTAAAATCCGGAACGAGTATTGGTGCAAATGTTCACGAAGCTCAAAATGCTGAAAGTAGGGCTGATTTCATCCATAAAATTAAAATAGCAGCAAAAGAAATTGAAGAAACAAAATATTGGCTAGTCTTATGTGAAAAATCACCAAACTATCCTTTTGAACCTACATTAAAATCCAAAATTAATGAAATTGGACTTATTGTATATAAAATTATAAGTAGTAGTAAATCTCGATAATTGGTAAATTATTACATTGTTTAATTGATACATTGTTTTATGCTAACAAAAGAAGACATCGCAAAACGCATCGCCCAAGAAGTCAAAGACAACTACTTTGTAAACCTTGGAATTGGTATTCCAACTCTAGTAGCTAATTATATCCCCGAAGGAATCGACGTTGAGTTTCAAAGCGAAAATGGCGTTCTAGGAATGGGTCCTTTTCCTTTCGAAGGCGAAGAAGATGCGGATATAATCAATGCCGGAAAACAAACCATTACCACCTTAAAAGGCGCCTCGTTCTTTGATTCAGCGATGAGTTTCGGAATGATTCGCGGGCAACACGTCGATTTAACCATTCTTGGCGCCATGGAAGTTGCCGAAAACGGCGATATTGCCAACTGGAAAATCCCAGGAAAAATGGTCAAAGGAATGGGCGGAGCAATGGACTTAGTAGCTTCGGCCGAAAATATCATCGTGGCCATGATGCATGTTAACAAAGCTGGAGAAAGTAAAATTCTTAAAAAGTGTACTTTACCCCTAACAGGCGTCGGATGCGTAAAAAAAGTCGTTACCGAATTAGCCGTTTTAGAAATAACTCCAAAAGGGTTTCAACTCTTAGAACGCGCACCAGGAGTTTCAGTAGATCACATCATCGCTTCTACGGAAGCCACTTTAATTATCGAAGGAGAAATTCCTGAAATGGTTATTAATTAAAAAAAAACGCAAATTCGCAAATTTCAAATCTAAAAAACTTTGGAATAATTTGCGAATTTGCGGTTAAAAAAATCTTTGTGAACTTTGTGTTTTTCTTTGTGTCTTCGTGGTTAAACTTTACAGATTTTCAAAGAAATCATTCCCTTTATCATCCGTAATAATAAAAGCCGGAAAATCTTTAACGGTTATTTTACGAACGGCTTCCATGCCTAATTCTTCAAAATCAACTACCTCAACTTTCACAATATTGTCTTGTGCTAATATTGCCGCAGGACCACCGATAGACCCTAAATAAAACCCACCGTAGGTTTTACAAGCATTCATTACTTCTTTAGTTCTATTTCCTTTGGCGAGCATAATCATACTCCCGCCTGCTTTCTGGAATTCTTCTACATACACATCCATTCTACCAGCAGTAGTTGGTCCAAAACTTCCTGATGGCATTCCCTCTGGAGTTTTTGCAGGTCCTGCATAATAAATGGGATGATTTTTAAAATAGTCTGGCATGGGTTTACCAGCATCCAATAATTCTTTGATTTTGGCATGGGCAATATCACGAGCAACAATCAATGTTCCGTTGAGTTTCAATCGAGTTTTGATTGGATATTTTGATAATTCAGCTAAAATTTCTGCCATCGGACGATTCAAATCTACTTCAACTGCTGGTTCTAAATGTGGCGGTGTTGCAGGCAAAAATTGTTGTGGATTAACTTCTAATTGCTCTAAGAAAACACCGTCTTTGGTTATTTTCCCTTTGATATTTCTATCGGCAGAACACGAAACTCCTAATCCAACAGGACAAGATGCGGCATGACGTGGTAAACGAATAACACGAACATCATGTGCAAAGTATTTACCGCCAAACTGCGCTCCAATGGCGCTTTCTTGGCAATACAATAATACTTTTTTCTCCCATTCTAAATCGCGAAACGCCTGACCAGCCATGTTTCCAGAGGTAGGTAAATTGTCAAAATATCCTGCAGATGCTTTTTTAACCGTAGCCAAATTTGCTTCGGCAGAAGTTCCTCCAATCACTAAAGCCAAATGGTATGGCGGACAAGCCGATGTTCCTAAATCTTTTATTTTTTCGCGAACAAATTCCTCCATAGATTTGTCGTTCAACAGCGATTTTGTCTTTTGGTATAAAAATGTTTTGTTAGCTGAACCGCCTCCTTTTGTTAGAAATAAAAATTCATAAGTAGCTCCTTTTTTAGCATAAATATCTATTTGAGCCGGAAGATTCGAACCTGAGTTTTTTTCTTCAAACATCGAAATAGGGACAATTTGAGAATACCGAAGATTCTTTGATTGGAAAGTGTTGAATATTCCTTTGGATAACCATTCAGCATCATCAACTCCGGTATAAATGCTTTCTCCTTTTTTTGCCATCACAATGGCTGTTCCAGTATCTTGACAAGATGGCAATTGCCCTTCAACTGCCACTGATGCATTTTGCAACAAATTGTAAGCTACAAATCGATCGTTATCTGTTGCTTCTGGATCGTTTAGAATATTATTTAGTTTTTGCAAATGGGCTGTTCGCAACATAAATGAAACATCGTTCATCGCTTCTTGAGCCAACAATTCTAAGGCTTTGGGGTCAACCGATAGAATTTCTCTTCCTGCAAATTGTTCAAGTTTAACGTAATCAGAAGTAAGTTTTTTGTATTCGGTATCGTCTTTTAAAATGGGATAAGGATCCTGATATATAAAGTCCATTTTTGTTCTATTTTTGAAGCGTAAAGTTAGGGAATTTGCAGTAAAATAAATCTAGAACTCTTTTAAATTATATTAATAAATGAATCATAAAGTATTTATATTTGAAAAATTTAATGAAAACAAATGCTCGATTTTGAAACCTCATTACTATTAAAAATAATTTCATCTGTATTTTTTCTTATTTCTGGAATAATATGGAAGAATATCTTGATTTATGATGCTCCCCAAAAACAATACAAAAGAATCACATAATTTAAGATAGAAATTAATAACCTAAATTAACAAAAAGATATCTGCTGCTATCCTTTTTGTTAATTAAGCACATTTTTTACTGCATAGAAAGGGTAAATTTTTATTTTATCCATTTCTGAAAAATTTTCTAAAGACAATCGCATTCCAAAATCAGATTTTTTTTCTTCTAAAAATAAATACATACTTTGCATTGCACCTTTAGTCCCCGCTTTTACTTCAATAGGGATTATTTTGTCTTGTTTCTGGATGACATAATCTACTTCGGCTTGACTGTTTTTCGATTCTCTTTGCCAATAATATAGGTGTGTTTTTTCATAGCAGGAAGTATTTTTTATCAATTCTAAGCCTACAAATAACTCAGCAATATTCCCTTTGTTAATAATATTAAAATCGTCTTCAATTAATAATTGTGCAATATTAAGCCCTAGAATTCTTTGAAAAATTCCAGTATCAAAAAGCAATATTTTTCTTTTTTTAGGATTAATTTCTGCGCCAATAGGAATGCCATTACTAGCTGAGTGGGTAACGGAATAAACTAATCCCGCCATTTCTAACAATGTCAAAGCCTCTTTTATTTGCACATTACTCAATGTGGAATTTGGATAAGAATAACTGAATTTGGTTCCAACTTGTTGTACTACGGCATTAAAAACTTCCCTTATTCTTGCAGGATTTACCCTGTTTTTATATTTTGCAAAATCAGCTTGAATAGACAGTATTAAATCGTCTAAAATGCGTTGCGTTTCAAGCATATCTCCTTTTGAAATATATGATTTTACTGCTTCTGGCATTCCCCCAATAATTAAAAATTTCTTTAAATAGGTTTTGATTTTTTGATGAACTATTTCAGATAATCCTTTTTGAGTAGTGGCGTTATTAAGTACTTCTAGTAATCCATTTTCTTTATTTGCCAATAAGAATTCTTCAAAGGAAAGTGGGTACATAAAAATGGAACGAACTCTCCCAACTCCAAAAGATGGTATTTCTGATAACGCAAATTCTAATAAAGACCCTGCGGCAATAAGATGTAAATGAGGCATTTTTTCATAAAAATACCTTAGTGAAGAAATGGCAGGAATACAAGATTGAACTTCATCGAAAAATAATAAAGTTTCACCTGCTACAATTGGTGTGTTGGTAATTACCGAAAGTTGCTCGCATATTGAAATTGGGTCTAAATCTTTTTCAAAAATAGTAGAATAACTTGGGTTTTCATCAAAATTAATTTCAACAAAATACTTAAATTTAGTAGCTAAATTCTTCACCGCCGACGACTTCCCAACTTGCCTTGCGCCTCTTATCATAAGGGGTTTTCTGATGGGTAATTGTTTCCAAATTTCTAATTCGCTATCAATTTTTCTTTCTAAATACATATTTGTTTATTGATATTTTAGACAAATATAATAAAATTCCAAATCAATATTGATTCTATTTTAATAAAAATCCAAATCAATATGCAGTAAAATTTGATAAAAATCCAAACCAATCTAAAAAATTAGTGTTACAAATACTCCAATCCAAAATGATAATATCATTCCACAAATGCTAATCGTTACGATTTTTGTAAAGTAATGTTTATAAAAGTTCAGTTTAAATAACAAAAAAGATTTTCGGTTGGTAGGTTTTTCAGGTCTTTTCTTGTGTTTTTTTTAATGAAATTTGTGTATTTGTTATATAAATTATTTGGTTATAGAAACGGTAGTTATTAATACAAAAAATGTTAGCAATGCAAAATTCATTTTGGAATTAGCAAAAAAAAAGGCGAAAGTGGAAAAATATTAAATGGGGAAGATTAAAAAAACCAACTCGCCACAAAAATTGCCGTTATCACACACATCACATCTACAACAAGCATGGTGCCTAATGCGTAACGGGTATTTTTAATGTTAACAGAACCAAAGTAAACGGCAATTACATAAAAAGTACTTTCGGCGCTACACTGAAAAATACTACTTAATCTTCCGGTCATAGAATCGGCTCCAAAAGTGTTCATAGAATCGATCAAAAATCCTCGTGATCCAGCAGAACTAAACGGTCTCAATAAAGCTACAGGAAGTGCATCGGTTATTTCTTTACTTACCCCTAAATTCGAAAAAGCAAAAGCAATCCATTGGCTAATAATTTCAAATAAACCACTGTTTCTAAATAAAGAAATAGCCACTAACATCCCTAAAACATAAGGAAAAATGGTAACGCCAGTTTTAACGCCATTATTAGCCCCCGATACAAAAGCTTCATAAACAGTTGTATTTGCTTCGGTGAATTTCTTTTCTTTTATGAATGATAATAGCAACGTAAAAAGTATAATTCCAACTAATATTAGCGCTGATAAATTAGAAGTAAAAAAGTTTTTTCCAATTAAGTCTAGATGGTTTACATACATCAACAAACCAACAATTGCAGCAATTAACACCATTAAGCCAATTACTAAAGAAGCGCTTTTGAAATTGATTTTTTGTTTAATTCCAACTATCAGAAAAGCAGCAATGGTGCCAATAAAAGAGGTAATTATACAAGGCAACATGACGTCGGCTGGGTTGGTCGCTCCAGCAGCAGCGCGATACCCAATAATGGAGGTGGCTATCAAAGTAAGTCCTGAGGCGTGCAGGCACATAAACATAATTTGCGCATCGCTAGCCTTGTCTTTTTCTGGATTTATTTCCTGTAAACTTTCCATTGCTTTCAGTCCAAATGGGGTAGCTGCTGAATCCAACCCCAAGAAATTAGCAGCAAAATTCAAGGTCATATAAGAAATCGAAGGGTGATTTTTGGGAATACTTGGAAACACTTTTACGAATACGGGACTTAATCCTTTTGCCAGCTTTTCGGAAGCACCAGAAATAATTAAAAGCTCCATCAAGCCACAGAAAAAGGCCAAATACGCCATCAATGGCAGAATCAAATCAATCAATGTAGCTTTACAAGTAGGCAAAAACCCGTCTGATTTTTGAACGCCACTAAAAATTTTTACTGTTTTATTGGTGTAAACATAAGTAGAATCGGCGTCTAACGTATCTCGGTTGACAATCATCGTTTCGTCAGGAGCGTTTTTAATACTGTCTTTTATAAAAACGGGTAATTGCTCGATATACTTTTCTGAAATTAATATAGGATCATCCTTTTTTCCGTTCAAAACATGATCTATTGTATAATTTTTGCCCGAAAACAAACTGATCATGACAAACAGGATAGACGAAATAAAAATAACCAACCAAAATCTACTTAATACCATAATTTCTAATTTTTGTAAATGTA
>NZ_JBJXDQ010000031.1:0-12320 GCF_046155325.1 Flavobacterium sp. | reverse complement strand
ATTTTATCCGGAAAATCATCCACAATTTCCGGTTTGTAAGTAACTAATTTTCCTTCCAAATCTTCCAAGGCTTGTGCATTCATAGCATCAGCTTTGGCATTGTGCGTGGTTAAGGTAATGTAACCTTTGTTCGCTTTCAAATCGAAATCGGGTTTTACGTATTGATTCAAATTTTGAATGTCTGCGCTAGAGATTCGATTGTTCCTCAAATTATTCAAAATCGAGATAAAAGCATCATCGGTTTGACGAAAAATCTTCGACAACTCGATATACAAAGGTGGATTTTGCTGTACCACATGCGAATGAAAAAAGAATTTTCCTTTATAATAGGTTTTTAATGTGCGCCATTCCTCATCCCGAATTACGGGTGGCAATTGCAACAAATCACCAATAAACAAAACTTGAACGCCACCAAAAGGACTGCTTTTTTTACGAACCGATTGCATCATAAAATCCATGGCATCGAGCAAATCGGCGCGAAGCATACTCACTTCATCAATGATGAGCAATTCCATATTGCGAATCACGGCTTTCTTCAAACCGCTCATTCTAAAATGGCGTCTCAAAGTAGCTTTTGTTTCAAACTTCGTGTTTTCCGAAAAATGAGGTGATGAATTATCAGGGATAAACCCGCCAAAAGGCAACTGAAACATGGAGTGAATGGTAACGCCACCCGCATTTAGAGCTGCAATTCCTGTGGGAGCAACCACAACCGTATTCTTGTGTGTGGTTTGAATAATTTCACGCAAAAGCGTGGTTTTTCCCGTTCCTGCTTTTCCCGTAAGGAATATAGAACGATGCGTCTGATTGATAAATTGCAAAGTGTAAACAGCGGCTTCGGAAAGGGTCTGCATTAGTGGTTTTTTAAAAAAGCTAAAGTATAAATTAAAAGCTGAAGAGAACATTAAAATTATACGCTTTTTATTGAGCGTATTAAACCAAAAAACGCATATAAAAGTCCAAAATTAAAGTCTATTTGTTAGTCCAGAGGAGTCCCAACTCACGAGAGTAGGAACGCTTTACAGCGTGACAAACGGAGACTTAAGATTGGAATAAATATAATACTGTTTGGTAATAAACTACCAAAAGGTATTAAAAAAACACAGATTTTACAAATTTGCACAGAAAAAATCTGTGTTAATTTGTGAAATCTGTGTCAAAAAATCCAAGCAGAGCTTCGAGGAATTAAACCTAAAGAGATTAAAATCTAATATAAACCACAAATTCGCAAATTGTATAAAATTGATTTGATACAATTTGCGAATTTGTGGTACTATTATTTTTGTATGTAGTTGAGCCAAAAAAAAGGCTGTCCTTTCGGACAGCCTTTCTATTTTAAAAGAGTATCTAGGATACAATTATTTTTTAATCACACGAACTGATTTAGTATTAGCGCCTTGGCTTACAATTACATTGTAAACACCTTTAGCTAATCTTGAACCAACTTGAGTTGAAGTAGTTTTTTCAACCAAACGCCCTTGCATGTCATACACATTTACATTGATAGCTCCTTTAGCAGAAGTTTCGATAGTAAACTCAGATGAAGATGGGTTTGGATACGCCACTACACTGAATTCGTTAGCAACAGCTGCTTCTGACGCAATTCTTCCAGGAGAAGCAGGACAACCTGAAGTAGCATTTGTCAATGTAAGAGCTCTAAGAGTAGCACTTGATCCAAATCCGTTTTTTGAAAATATATAAATATACTTTTTAGCAGCAGTTGTAGATATGAATCCTGATACGTAATTCACAGTAAAAGTAGCATTTGCAACAGCATCAATTTCAACGGAAGAAGCAAAACCTGTAGCTGTTGTAACTGTAGCACCCACAGGTGCTTCGATAAGGTAACTAGTAGCATTAGTAGCTAAAGCTACAATAGTGTAAGTAACACTAGTAGCAGCAGAAGGACAAATGGCTAAAGTACCTGTTGGAGTAGCTGGTGTAGCAGGAGCAACAGCAGTTAATGTTAATGTTTTATCAACAGATGAATCTACATTGTTTTTCGCTTTTACAGCAATTATAACTGAACCAATATTTTGCTCTATACCATCGTAATCAACTGTAATTGAATTAGAAGTACTTGTCCAAGTTGAAGGACTTGTTGCACTTCCAACTTGAGTAGCTCCCGCTTTAACATTAACTCCTAAAGGAAGTGTCCATGTGTAAGATGAAGCGTTAGCTACTGCAGCAGCAGTTAAAGTTAAAGTTTTAGTTGTTCCAACATAAGTACTGATATTAGTTACACTAGTCAAAACATTCAATGATTTAATTGAAGCTGGAGCCAAAGGAACAACAGAAACTACTTTCAACAATGTAGCAGTACTTGGTGTAGTACCAGGAGTTGCAGGAATATAAGTTGAAGTTGCGTTTGTAGATGGAAAAACTGCTGGAGTTATAACTTCAGTATATAAATTGTAGTTTATTCCAGGAACATTGTTAGCAATAGCTGTAGCGTTTGCAAGAGTATTGTTGTTTGTTACAGAAGCACCAACACCATTCAATGATTTAACCCCTAAATACAATTCGTTTACAGTATTGGCAGTTGCACCAGCAAAAGAAACGATTATAGATGGCAAATCAGATGTGATTACTGTACCGTATTGTACATAAGGAGCACTAGTTGTAGCACCGTAACCTGTTACAGCTGAAGTACGTGTAATAGCACTAAAAGCAATAGTAGATGAATCTGATACTTTAGTTAAAGTTCCAGCTCCTACAATACTTGCAGAAGGAAGAGTAGTTCCCGCACCAGTACACACTAAACTTGTAGCCACAGTAGTTAATGCTGTTCTAACAGTATAGGTATTTCCATCATAAGTAAATGTATTTCCAACAGCTGCAGTTGAACCAGCAGTTACAGAAAAAGTATACAATACAGGAACTTGAGTAGTACCCGCAATTCTTTGAACCGCAGTAGAAGTAACGATTTTGGTAGTAGCACTATTTACATTTACACCTGTATATGTGTTATAAGTAACAACCCAAAATTTAGTACCAACAGTTGTAGGAGCTGTAGTAGGAGCTAAAAATGGCTCAGCAGTAAAAGTAACTGTAGTAGTTACTGGAGTTGTTGTACCTGTTACTAAGCTAACCCCTGCAGGCAATTCCCATTTGTATCCTGTTGCAGTAGCAACCGTAGAAGAAACTAAAGTAACTGGAGTTTCTGTTCCTGCAAACTGACCAAATGAAGTAAGAGGAGTAATTGGTTTAGCAGAGTTTTTATCATACATTTTCAATGTTGGAGCAGTAGCCAATGCTTTTTTGATAACTAATTTAGAAGCAACACCTGGACAAGCATTAGCATTTACACCTTGAGCAGTTATAGTACCTACAAAACCAGCACCAGCAGGAACATTAAGGTAATTAACAGTAATAGTATTTGTACCTTGACCTGTAGCTAAGACAGCTGGAACAGCCGTCACAACTGGTTCAACACCTGGTAAACTAGCTTCAACCGCAGGGACAAATGGTGTGCCAGCTTTAATATTAACACCAGCTGGAACAGTCCATAAATAACTAGTTATACTAGTATCTACTGAAGGAGAAACAACGGAATAAGTAAATTCAGTTGAAGTACCTATAGACAAACCAACAGCAGTAACTGCAGCAGTAAGAGCATTAATACCTTTTATAGCACCTAAACCTACAGTAGGAGCAGCTAAGATTAGTACATCAAGTGAGGTTCTTGCGCTTTCAGCACCACCGGCGCTAAGCTCTGAAACATAATACGTTTTAGTTCCTACAACAGTTGTTGAAGGTGTTGGAGCAGTAGTTAAAGCTGTTCCTTTTATAGCAACAGTATACCATTTTAAAGAAACTCCAGTAGCTGAAAGAATAGCTGTTAATGGAGATAATCCTAAAGTACCTTTGCAATATGTTAGGTTAGCAGTTGTAGGTTTATCACCTGTTCCAACAGCACCAACTAAAGTAGCAATTGAAGCATCAGTAAACAAAGCTCCTGTAGAAGCTACTGTACCTGGTCTGTAATCGATAGTTGTAGTGTTTGCATTGTAATCTGAATAGTTAGCTGTATTATAAGGAGCCGTTAAGATTCCAGCAGAAGCTAAATAAGAGTTGTTGTTAGTAGAAAACCAAGAAGACAATTCAGTAGCAGAAGTAGTTGTAGTAGATGAAGAACCTCTTACACCAAAAGTATAAGTACTGCTTGGAGCACCAGCAATAATATTATTTTGGAATTTCAAAGTGTTTGCATTAGCATTAGCTTGTGCAGTAGAACCATCAACAAATAAATAGTTAGATTTGAAATCTAAAAAGATAGAGTTGTATACTTTTATTTGTGAAGCTCTTCTTAAACGCAATGGTCTTTCGTGACCTCCAGCAACAGATTGTCCGACTCTTCCTGATGGTCCAATTAAAGTACAGTTAGAAAAAATACATTTTGTATCATCCCATCCTGCTTGTACGGTAACACCAGCTGGGTTATTGTCAGATTCGAAACCTTCAGAGTTTGAAACTACTGGATTATCAGCAATAGCAGGATCTTTGATGCCTAAAGCAAATTGAACAAACCCTTTGTAACCGTTATCAGTATCAAAATCATCATCTAAACCTCTGTAAGCAACTAGGTGTTTACAGTTTACAGCACCACCAAACCATTCGAATGAATCATCATTCGTGTAAGATGTCTGTACATAATCAATAGTAGTTCCACTACCAACACCACCCATAGTTAAACCATTGATTTCGTTGTTGTTTGAAAATACAAACCCACCAAACTCGATTCTAACGTATTTCAATGTCCCTGAGTTGTCTGCATCATTTGGAGTTAATCCTCCGCCGTATTCTGTGTTTACAGAAGCAGTAATCCCTTCGATATTGTTTAATCCTGTATTAGCAGTTGTAAGAGCAGAAACTCTAGCTTTTCCTAAAAGCACTATTCCACCCCAATCTCCAGGAGATCTTAAGCCAGCAGCTTTGTCAGATGTAAATACAATTGGCAATGCAGCTGTACCAATAGCGTTTAATTTTGCTCCTTTGGTAATGATTAAAGCTGTACCTGTTGAAGTGAAAACACCTTTAACAGTTACTCCTGGTTGAATAGTTAGCGTAGCACCATTTCTTACATAAATAAGACCTGAGATTTTGTAAGTTGTACCAACAACCCAAGTTGTGTTAACTGTGATATCAGTAGTAACATTTACTACTGTAGCAGCATCTGTGTATACAGCATTCTTTGGATCCCATTCAGTCCAAGAATCTGTCCACATTGCAGCTGGAGCTGGTGCAAATGCACCACGATAAGAAACCGACTCAATTTGAGCCGAAGCAAAATTGCAAACTAATGCGAATAATGCAATCAAATAAAATTTTTTCATTGTTTAGAGTTTTAAGTTTATTAAACAGGTCAAATGTATAATCGGCATGTTAAGCTATTATAGGGTTATCATTATCAATAAATTAAGTTTGTGTTAAGAGAATGTAATCTTGAAATTTGAGTTTTAATACAATTAACTAGAAAATTTTAAAAGCATTAAAGGTTCCGAAGAACCTTTAATGCTTTTAAAATTTAATTATAAAAATCAACGATTAGTATTAATTATTTCTAGAAATTATATGTCAATGAAAAAGAAAATGATCTGCCAAATTTTGTAACCCAACGATCATCATCATATTTTGAATACCCATCTTTGTTTTCAAAATCACCTACAAAAACTGTATTGGCAAAAGTTTCGAATACACCATAACGATTGTCATGTGATTTAGTAGTATTTTCGTAAAAAATTAAATCTTGAGCCAAGATGTTTTGAATGTTTAATTTCAATTCTAACTTTTTATCCATCAAGGTTTTTGCAATTTGCATGTCTAGGAAGGTTCTTCCTTTTTCCCAAAGTGATGGGTTTTCAACTCCTTGTCCAACAACATAAAGTCTATTTCCTGCTCTGTTCATATTTGCCGAAAAAATCCAACCGTTTTCAGCATTCATATATTGCACCCCTGCATTGATAACATAAGGTGATTGTCCTTGTAGTGGTCGTGCTGGTTCTGCTTCGGTATTGGCGAGATTTGTAATATCTACTTTTGATTTTATAATGGCTATATTTGAAAATAAGGTTATATCATCAAAATATGTAGTGTTTTCATTTTTAAATATAGAACTCAGTAATGTTCTAAATTCTAGTTCTATTCCACTATTTTTAGCGCTTAAGGCATTTCTGTATGTAATAGTTTTATTAAGTAATTGCTGTAACTCTATAGGATTAGTAAAATCTTTTACAAAGTAAGAGAACGAGAACATTTGTCCTTTTCCTGGATAAATTTCATATCTAAAATCATAATTGTTAATTTTAGCTATTTTAAGATCTTGATATCCCTCAGTAAAAAATGTGGTTGTAAAATCATAAAAACCAAAAGGAGCTAGTTCTCTATATTCTGGTCTATTTAAGGTTTTAGAAAAACTTAGTCTTAAATTTTGTTGTTTGTTTATCGCATAAATCAAATTTGCAGATGGTAGAAAGTCGTTTTGCTTATTATTCAAAGCAATAGCTTCTGTATCTGTTAAATCGGCGTTTAATGTTTGTACAAAATTTTCAAATCGAACACCCCAAACCAATCGAAACGCTTTATATTTATTGTCCAACATTAAGTATGTAGCATTCAACTTAGACCCTGCCTGATAATCATCTCTCGATTGAGTAGTCTCGTTCAGGGTAAATCCGTTTACGCCAGGGGAAATAATTCCTAAATTGGTTTGGGCAAAAATAGTTTCGTTTGGAAGTTTTAGCAATTCTTGATCAAAAGTACCTCCGGATGTAGAGGCTAGAAAAAACAATTGACGAGAAAAAAAATCTCGCTCTCTTTTTTGTGTAAATGCTCCAACTTTAATCTCGTTTATAAAGTCTTCACTTACAGTAAATTTTCTTGACAAATCTAGCTTAGCTCCTTCAATACTTTCTTTGTTTTCGGAAAAAAACATACTACCACCATTATCGGTAGATCCACCACTTGTTCCTGCAACTGAAATAGGTGTGTTTTCATTTGGATCAATACTATTAGGATCACCAATAGTGTAGGCATTTCTTCTTAAATTAGGAATAGATCGATCTATGTTACTATAAAATCCAGTCCAGTTTAATTTAATTTTAGGAACAGAAAAATAATGATCCCCATTCAACTGTCCCGAATAAATTTTATTACTAGTAAACCATCTTACATCCGATGCAGTCGTTCTTGGGTCATTAATTTCTTTTTGCCCATATCTTTCTACAACTAAATCGGTTGAATTAATACTATAAATGTTTTTGAAATTGATAGCGTTGTTGGCATTAAACTTAAACGAAAAATTAGCCAATGCTGCAGTTAATATTTGTTGGCTATAATTGTTATCATTATAATCATTAGTTTGGAAACGTTCTTCATCTTGGTAATCTAATCTCCTTATATTATTAAAATTATTTGTAACGTTGTGGGTAAATGAGAATAAAACTCCAAAAACTTTTTCGCCAAAATCTAAATGATGACCAAGGGAATACTGAACACTCGTATTGGGTTTGAAACGAGCGTCATTGATGGCCCAATCATAATTAAAATCCTTTGCTATGATTGACTTTTCTTGAAGAGACAAGGCATTATATGCAATTTGAGAAGGCATTGACGAAGGCAAATCACGTACTCCATTATCAAAACCTAAAAAATCCGTTCCACTACCTTCATAAGTTCGTTGCGTTTTGAAAGTCGTGACTGTATTATACCCAGAGCCTATAGATATCGATTGAAAGTTTTTGTCAGGAACTGACTTTGTGTTTATTTGTACCACACCTCCTGCAAAATCTCCAGGTAAATCTGGCGTAGCTGTTTTAGTAATTATTAAGTTATCTAACATATTGGATGGGAAAATGTCAAAAGAGAATGCTTTCCTATCGGGTTCTGAACTTGGTAATGGCGCACCATTCAAAACCGCAGCATTGTATCTGTCATTCAAACCTCTAATAACAACAAATTTATTGTCTTGAATACTGGCACCACTTATTCTTTTAAGCACATCAGATGTACTCTTGTCCGGTGTTCTTTTGATAGATTCTGCCGAAATACCATCAGAAACACTAGCGCTGTTTTTTTGCTGTAATAATAATGATTTTACCGATTCAACTTTAGCTCGAGTTCTGGTAACTACTACTTCCTTCAATACGTTTTTACTTTCTTCTAAAGAAACCGTCAAAGTTGTTGCATCGTTCGCTTTAACTATAACTTCTGATAGGATTTTAGTTTTATAAGAACTGGTATAAATTTGAACCTCATAAGTGCCTACAGGAACATCTCTAATTATAAAATTTCCATCATAATCAGTTGAGGCAAAAAGTTTAGTGTTAATTACCGTAACATCAACCCCTGGCATTGTTTTTCCTGTTTTATCATCTAAAACTGTTCCTTTAATTATAGATGTTTGAGAAAAGATTAATTGCGAAAATATTAGAAAAACAACCGTGTAAAGTGATTTCATATTGATTTATAATTTTATAATCATAATTGATCGCAAAATTAGAATCTATATTAGTGGTTAATGTTATTTTAAAGTTATTAAATCTTAAACTAGACGTAACCAAACCGGAAGAAAGGTTCTAAAATTTACATTATAAAACCCGTTGGGTGTAATTAAATTTTTAAATATTTTTTTACCACATAGAAGCATAGATTTTAAAAATCAATAAAAGAAGCTTCGCTTTATTTCAGAATACAGAGCTAGTTGAACCCATAACCCGAGGCCGCTATAGCGGACGAACAGGCGAAGCAAATGGGCTATACAACTCTTGTTTCTATGATTCTATGTGGTTAAATTTTTAATTTTATTGGTTTATTTTAATTTTCAATAATTACACTCAACGGGTTATTATAAACAAAAAAAACTTCAATCTTTATTCGAGATTGAAGTTTTTAATTCTAAAATTAGAATTACACTTTTTTATTTCTTTTTTTCGGAGGCGTTATACTTATCGTTTAATAATTTGATAATGTCTTTGGTGATGTCATATTTATCTTGAGCATATAAAACAGTGGCTGCATCTCCTGTTCCATAAATATAAGCGTATCCTTTCTCTTTTCCATACTGCTTAATGAATTTTTTTACACCACTAATCAAGCTGTCCATTTCAACAGCACTCTCTTGTTGCAATTCTTGCGAAAGGGCTTGTTGTGCCTGCCCTAATTGTTGTTCTCTCCTTTGCAATTCAGCTCCTTTTTGTTCTGCCCATGCTTGACCATTAGCTTTTGCTTTTTCTTGAAAATTTGAAACTTCATTTTTGAATAAACTAATTTGAGCTTCTAATTGTTTTCCCTTATTTTCGGATTTTACTTTAAACCTAGCCTCTACATCTTTTGTTTCTTGATATTCTTTCATTAATAGAGATGTATCTACATAGGCTGTCTTTAATTCCTTAGTTCCATTTGTCTCTTTTAGCTCAACGGCTTTCTCACAAGCTAATAGAGAAATTGAAATTGCAATAATTACTAAAAATTTTTTTGTCATTTTTTTAATTGATAAGTGAACTTAATATAAATTTTTTTGAACCTTGAACAAAAGTATAAAAAATAGTCCGTAGTAGTAAAATAATATAAAATCGAACTGTTATTTGCTGTATTGATTTCTGTTATTGATTTTAATTTTAATATTGATAATTACTATCGAAAACGGATTGTTTAAATGAGCCCTAAGAGCATATTTTATGAATTACTGCGTAAACCTTGTTTTTCAAGAGAAGGGGTCATAAATGCATTTAAAATCAATTTTTGTTGTTTTTTATGATGTAAATATGTGAGGAATATTCAAAATCCTGCCTAGCATTCCAATTTGATAGTAATCCTATTAAAAAGGCTTTAGGATAATTCATTTTTCCCGATTTGTATTTTTCAGAAAGCAAGCTAACATAAAAAGAGTCAAATTTCATAGGCAACACTTTTTCCAATTTCATATTTTCATTTTGAAAAAGCATTTGCATCGCTGTTTTTGAAAAATGCCAAAAATGTATCGGCACATCATAAGCGGCCCAAAATTTACCATAATATTTTGCATCATAAGATTTGAAATTTGGAACTGCAATTAGAATTGTTCCATTTGGTTTTAGCACTCTTTTCAATTCTTTTATTTGAGCTTCTATATTTGGAACATGTTCCAAGACATGCCACATTGTAATTATATCAAATGAATGGTCTTCCAATTCAGTTGTATGCTCAACAAAAGATATTCCTTTTTTAATTGCAATGACTTTTGCTTTTTGGCTGGGCTCAATTCCCTTTGTTTGCCAGCCATTATTTTTGGCTACAGTCAGGAAGTCCCCAGTTCCTGCTCCAATATCTAATAATGTTCCTTTATTTGATTGAAGGGAATTAATTAAATTAAGTTTATTTTTTAACGCTATGCTTTTTATTAAATGGTATAATTTTTCAAACAAAGAACGTTTGTTGTCTGTATGCGAAATATAATCCTCACTTTCATAATACTTCCCCAAATTATCTAAACTGGGCTGCGGATGTGTAATTAACATATCCAAAGTTTCGTCGTAATATAAATCGAAAGTTTCTTTAGAAACAGAATAATCTTTTACCGTTAGAAAATGTTTTTTATTCGAAATATCCATTTATTTTTTTTATTCTCTTATTTAAAATTATCAATAAAAACAAACCTTTACGAAGTAGTTTCACGTGGAACAAATTCAGATGGCAGGTTTCAGATGGCAGGTTTGCGGTCTGCAAACTGCTATCTAATACTACCTTCCCATGTAAATTAGTAAAACCGAAACATCACTTGGCGATACTCCGCTTATTCGAGAAGCTTGTGAAATCGTTACGGGACGAATTTTGGTTAATTTTTGTTTGGCCTCAATCGACATGGACTTAATCTTGTTGTAATCAAAATTTTCTGGGATTTTTACATCTTCCAATCGAGTCAATTTATTAGCGTTGTTTCTTTCCTTTTCTATATAACCCGAATACTTGACTTGGATTTCGGCTTGTTCTAAAATTTCTTGATCCAAGTTATTTTCTAGAATGTAACTTTCTACTTTCTCAAATTTTCTAATGTCTTCCAAGTCAATTTGAGGCCTAGAAAAGATTTTAAACATTTTGTCTCCTTGAGTTATTAAGGCGGTATCTTTTGATTCGAGGATTGGATTTGTTTCTGCCATAGTAACACTTGTTTCTTTGAAAAAAGCAACCATTTTTTCCGATTCATTTAATTTATGCTCCATTCTTCGTAGACGCTTTTCTGAAGCTAATCCAATTTCATATGACATCGGTGTAAGTCTAAAATCGGCATTATCTTGACGCAACAAAGTTCTAAATTCAGCTCGAGATGTAAACATTCGATACGGCTCTTCTGTTCCTTTTGTAATTAAATCATCTATCAAAACTCCTATATAAGCTTCGTCTCTTTTTAAAATAAGTGGTGCTTTTTCTTGGACTTTAAGAGCCGCATTTATTCCTGCCATTAATCCTTGAGAGGCAGCTTCTTCATAACCTGTAGTGCCATTTATTTGACCCGCAAAATACAATCCTTCAATCAATTTAGTCTCTAAGGTGTGTTTCAATTGAGTTGGAGGAAAATAATCATATTCAATAGCGTATCCAGGCCTAAAAAACTTTACTTTTTCAAAACCAACAACGGAACGTAAAGCTTTGTGTTGAATGTCTTCAGGTAAAGAAGTAGAGAAACCATTTACATAAACCTCACAAGTGTTCCAGCCTTCTGGTTCAACAAATAATTGGTGTCTTTCTTTATCAGCAAAACGATTGATTTTATCTTCTATCGATGGGCAATATCTAGGTCCCAGAGATTTAATTCTACCATTAAACATGGGCGATCGATCAAATCCTTCTCTTAAAATACTATGTACATCAAGCGAGGTATAGGTCATATGACATGATTTTTGATGGGCTAAAGGTTTAGTCACGTCAGAATATGAAAATTTATCAGGTTTAACATCTCCTTTTTCTTCATTCATTTTGGAATAATCCAACGACCGTCCATCAACTCTAGGCGGTGTTCCTGTTTTCATTCTTCCAGCTTGAAAGCCAACATTAATTAAATCTTCCGTAATACCATAAGCAGCACTTTCTCCCGCTCTACCTCCACCAAATTGTTTTTCACCTATATGTATTAAACCATTCAAAAAAGTTCCGTTAGTTAAGACTACAGATTTTGCTTTTATTTCAATTCCTAAAGAAGTTTTTATTCCTCTAATTTTGCCGTTTTCAATAATTAATCCCTTTACCATTTCTTGATAAAAATCTAAATTTGGCGTTCCTTCAAGCATTAATCTCCATTCTTCGGCAAATCGCATACGATCACTTTGAACTCTTGGCGACCACAT
>NZ_JBJXDQ010000030.1:0-8155 GCF_046155325.1 Flavobacterium sp. | reverse complement strand
AACTAGCTTCTTCAGTTTTACTAGAGGGTTCAATGAGTTGGTTCAGTTCGTTGATTTCAGCATCGGTTAAATCCCGGTATCTCCCCACAGGAATATCTAGCGAAATATTGATAATTCGGATGCGTTTTAATGCCACAACTTCATATCCTAAATACTCACACATTCTGCGGATTTGGCGGTTTAGACCTTGGGTCAAGACGATTTTAAAAATGGTCGAACTGATTTTTTCTACTTTACATTTTCTGGTAATTGTGTCCAAAATGGGTACGCCATTTCCCATTTTTTCAATAAAACGATCGGTTATGAGTTTGTTGACCGTAACGGTATATTCTTTTTCGTGATTGTTTCTGGCACGCAATATTTTATTGACAATATCGCCGTCGTTGGTCATAAAAATCAAACCTTCGCTGGCTTTGTCTAATCGACCAATAGGAAAAATACGTGTTGGATAATTGATGTAATCTACAATATTATAGAGAACGTCTAAGTTGGTGGTACATTCAATCCCAACAGGTTTGTTGAATGCCAAATAAACTGATTTTTCGTTTTTTTCCCGAATTAATTTTCCATCAATTCTAACTTCGTCGTCAGGGGATACTTTTGTTCCTAATTCAGGTACAATTCCATTGATGGTTACACGACCTTCTTCAATGAATTTATCGGCTTCGCGACGGGAACAAAAACCAGTTTCTCCAATGAATTTGTTAAGTCGCTTTAGATTTTCTTCCATACAGCTAAAGTAGCACAAAATTGTTTAATCTCTAATGTCAGAATATTTTTGTTTGAAAATTGAGTAGCAGTAAAGAAGCAGTAGGCTTAATTAGTTATTCAGATTGAGATAAAAATAAAGTAATTTTTTTATACAAATCAGCATCATGCATACTGTGATCTAATCCTTTTGTTTCAATAAGTTGAGAATTTTTCCAGGAACTTGCAATTTTTCTAGCTTCTTCAATACTTACAGTAGCATCATCGATATCGTGTACAATAAGTCCTTTAATATTAATTTTTGAAGCAAAGTAACTCCCTGAAAAAAAACTTATACTCGATCTTAATATTTTTCGGTATTGTAAATCTATACCATTGACTATAGTAGTATTTAAACTCAATAAATTATAATAGTTTTGTAAAATAATTTTAAAATCGCTAGGAGAACCGATACTAACTATTTTTTTTACAGTACTATTTTTGTAAAAATATTGGTAAAATAAGCAGCTTATCCCTCCCATTGAATGTCCAACAAGGAATTGAGGATTGTATTCTTGAGCCACTACATTTATGAAAGCTGCATATTTTGGAATATCAAAAGTGTTTCCTGTTGATAGACCATGAGCTGGGCCATCTACGGCTATAATGGTAAAGTTCTTCTCTTGTAAGTAGGGCAGTAATTTTTCCCAACGCAAGCTATTGCTTTCCCATCCGTGAGCTAATAAAACCGTAGTTTCATTTCCTTTCCATATATAAGATTTGAATCGTTGCCCTTTATAAACAAAAGTTTCAATTTCAGCTTTTTGTACAAATTCCGGAAGTTTATCAATCGATAACTTTCCTTTTTTTGGTTTTCCAAAAAGACCAAAAGCAATGTTTAAAGCAACTTTAGGAAAAAACCAACTTAAAACATTAATAATAAAACCTACAATTTTAGTATAAATAAAATAAAATTTATTTTTCATAATAAAAAAAGTCCCAATATATCGGGACTTAAATTAGATTAAAATTTAGAAAACATTTTTTCCATTTTTTCTTTTTCTTCGTTAGCCAAAGCGCTGTCGACTAATATTCTTCCGGAGTGTTCATCAGTAATGATTTTTTTTCTAGCAGCTATTTCTACCTGTGTTTGTGGAGGAATAGTGAAGAAAGAACCAGCAGAGGCACCTCTTTCTATAGAAACTACAGCTAAACCATTACGTACACTGTTTCTAATTCTCAAATAAGCCTTAAGCAATCGTTCTTCTATTAGGTTTTGGTATTCCAATGATTTTTCAGATAAAAAAGATTCTTCTTTTTGAGTTTCCGCCATAATAGCGTTTAATTCTGATTTTTTATGTTTAAGGTGATTTGATTTAGTATCTAATCGCTCTTTTGATTGTGCAATAATTTCTTTTTTGTATTCCATCGAAGCTTTCATTTCTTTGATTTGCTTCTCGGCTAATTGAATCTCTAATTCTTGAAATTCTACTTCTTTAGTTAAAGAGTTGAATTCTCTATTGTTTCGGACAGTGTCTTGTTGTTTAGTATATCTTTTGATGGCCTCTTTATGCTCATCAATAGCATTTTTCTTAGTTTTGATTAATTCTTCGATAGTTTCAAGTTCCGTTCTTAATTTTTCTGAACGCGTACTTAATCCTGCGACTTCATCTTCTAAGTCTTCCACCTCAAGAGGAAGTTCACCTCTCACGTTTCTAATTTCATCAATTCTAGAGTCAATTAATTGTAAATCGTAAATTGCTCTTAATTTGTCTTCAACACTCAATTCTTTTGTAGTCGCCATATTCTATGTCTATAAGTACTTAACTGGATTTGTATTTTCTTCTGATAAAATGATTGCAAAATTAGGGATTTTTTTGATAAGAAAATCAACAATATAATTTTTTGTATAGCGTTCACTTTCAAAATGTCCAATATCGACTAAAAGCATCTGATTTTCAGCTTCATAAAATTGATGATACTTCAAATCTGCTGTCAAAAACACATCGACTTGGGCTTGAATTGCACTATTTATAGCAAAACTTCCGGAACCGCCAAGTACTGCAACCTTCTTAATAGGCTTATTTAAAAAAGCAGAATGTCGAATACCTTCAGACTGCATTTTCTCTTTTACAAAATTCAGAAAATCTTTTTCGCTCATCGGGACATGCAATTCGCCAATCATTCCTAATCCTATATTTTGATTTACATTTTTTAAATCATAAATTTCATAAGCTACTTCTTCATAAATATGATTGTTAAATAGTGCTTTTAAAATTTTATTTTCGAGATGTTTTTCGAAGGTTACTTCGATTTTAATCTCTTCACTTTCCACAAATTCAAATCGCTCTCCAATTTTGGGATTACTGTGTTCATTCCCCATATAAGTGCCAATTCCTTTGGAGTTGAAACTACAATTTTCATAGTTACCTATAGTTCCAGCACCTGCATCAAACAAGGCATTTCGGAGTTTTTCGGCATTTTCAGGAATGGTGTAAGTGACTAATTTTTTGATGAAATTTTGTTTTGGAATTAGGATTTTTGTTTTAGTTAATCCCAATGCATCACAAAATATTTTATTCACCCCATCTTGATGATTGTCTAATGCAGTGTGAACAGCATAAATAGCAATATCATTCCTTATAGCTTTAATGACTGAACGTTCTACATAGTTCTTGCCAGTGATTTTCTTTAATCCTGAAAACAAAATAGGATGAAAACAAACAACCAAATTGCAATTTTTGACAATCGCCTCATCAATCACACTTTCTAAAGCATCGTGACAAACCAATACTCCAGTTGCTTCTGAATCTTGATTTCCTATCAATAAACCCACATTGTCAAAATCTTCGGCATAGGCGAGTGGTGCCATTTCTTCGAGTACAGAAATTATTTCTTTTATTTTCATTGTTTTAACACAAATTGATTTTATAAATTTACTTTCAAAGATAAAATATTATACTTTCGTATTATGAATTTACTGAGAAAAATCCTCTTTCCTTTTGCCATTTTGTACGGATTCGTTACAGGAATTCGGAATTTACTTTTTGACAAAGGTATTCTTAAATCGTATTCCTTCGATATTCCTATTATTGCAGTTGGAAATCTAAGTGTTGGCGGTACTGGAAAAACACCTCAAATTGAATATTTAATTCGGTTGCTTTCTCCAAATTATAAAGTGGCTACTTTAAGTCGGGGTTACAAGCGAAAATCAGAAGGCTTCATTTTAGCAGATTCAACTTCGAATGCAACAATTATAGGAGACGAGCCATTTCAGTTTTATAAAAAATTCAACAACATTCAAGTGGCTGTTGATGCTGATAGAAAAAATGGTATTGAACAATTGCTTTCGCAATCCATTAAACCAGATGTGATTTTATTGGATGATGCTTTTCAGCATCGCAGAGTGAAAGCGGGGTTTTATATTCTTTTAACTTCTTATGGAGATTTATATTCTGATGATTTTTTGTTGCCAACCGGAAATTTACGTGAAAGTAGGAGTGGAGTTCAAAGAGCCAATATGATTATTGTTACGAAATGTCCAATTAATCTAACACTTGAAGAACAAAATAAAATCAAAAGATTTCTCCTTTGTCGGAATGACAAGGCGAAGAATCAAGAATTGTATTTATCTTATATTGATTACGATGATTTTGTATATTCAGAAAACCAAAAGATTCCTGTTTCGGAAATCAAAAGTAAGAGTAAACTTTTAGTTGCAGGAATCGCAAAACCAGAACCTTTTTTTAACTATTTAGAGAATAAAGATGATTCTTTTATGACCTTTCCAGATCACCATAATTTTACCGAAAAAGATATCGTTTCAATACAAAATCAGGCTAAGGATAATGTTATTATTACTACCGAAAAAGATTATGTTCGTTTGAAAGATAAAATTACCAATAAACAATTGTATTATTTGCCTATAAAAAGTTCATTCTTTGAAGATGGAGATTATTTTGAGAAATCTATTTTAGAATATTTAAAAAAATCGAAACTTCAGAATCGTTAATTTTCAAAAGTTCTTTTTTTAGAAACTAATTGAATTAAATCTATTAGTCTAGAAGAATACCCAATTTCATTGTCATACCAACCCACTACTTTTACCATTTTATCGATAACAGAAGTGAGTTGCGCATCAAAAACACAAGAGTTTTTATTACCAATTACGTCAACTGAAACTATAGGATCTTCAGTATAATCGAGAATACCTTTTAAATTAGTTTGAGATGCAGTTTTAAAAGCGTTATTAATTTCGTTAATTGTCACCACTCTTTTTACATTAAAAGTAATATCGGTCAAAGAACCATTAGGAACAGGAACTCGTATACCACAACCTCCAATTTTACCATCAAATTCTGGAAAAATTTTAGTCAATGCCTTTGCAGCACCAGTTGTTGTAGGAACTATAGATTGACTTGCGCCTCTAGCTCTGCGCAAATCTTTGTGAGGTTGGTCGTGTAAACTCTGATCGGTTGTATAAGAATGAATAGTGGTGATGTAAGCTTGTTCTATACCACAAAGCTCGTTAATGATTTTAATCATTGGCGCTGCATTATTGGTGGTGCAACTGGCATTAGAAATAATAGTTTCAGTACCATCAAGAATATAATCGTTTACACCAAGTACAATGGTTTTGATAGAGTCAACATCTGATGGAGCAGAAAGAATTACTTTTTTGGCTCCAGCCAAAATATGCGCGTTAATATTATCAAAAGTGGAATATTTTCCAGTAGATTCTATTACAAAATCAATGTTTAAAAATTTCCAATCAAGATTTGCTATACTTTTTTCATGAAAAAACAAAAACGATTTTCCGTCGATGTTTATTCTATTTTCATCAAAAGACACTTCAAAAGGCAAAACCCCATGAATACTATCGTATTTAACTAAGTGAGCCATAGTTTTGGTATCGGCAATATCATTTATGGCAACGATCTCAATAGTGGGGTGGTTTAAGAGCAGTCTAAATACATTACGTCCAATTCGTCCAAAACCATTAATAGCAACTCTTATCATAAGTCATAAAGTGATAAAATCTAATGTTTCAAAATTAAAATTGTAAAGTCTTTTGACTTTCTAACTTTAAAACATTCGACTATAATATATGTTTTTGGGCTTTATAAGATGATCGAACTAAAGGACCACTTTCGACATGGCGAAAACCTAATTCTAGTCCAAATTTTTCGTATTTAGCAAATTGTTCTGGGGTGATGTATTCTTTTACAGGCAGGTGTTTTTTGCTAGGTTGCAAATATTGACCTATGGTGACTACATCAACATTTGCGTTTTTTAAATCTTGCATTGTCTGTAAAACTTCTTCTTCTGTTTCGCCAAGTCCAAGCATAATTCCAGATTTGGTTCTATTGATACCTTTCTCTTTTAAATATCGAAGTACTTCTAGGCTTCTATCATATTTAGCTTGAATACGCACTTCACGAGTCAACCTACGAACCGTTTCTACATTATGAGAAACCACCTCTGGATTAGCTTCTACTATTCTGTCAATATTTCGTTCTATTCCTTGAAAATCAGGAATAAGTGTTTCGAGAGTTGTTGTTGGGTTCATTCTCCGAATAGCTTTGATGGTTTCTATCCATATTATTGAACCACCATCTTTTAAATCATCTCTATCGACACTAGTGATTACGGCATGTTTGATGTTCATGATTTTAATAGAACGAGCCACTTTTTCTGGTTCATCCCAATCTACGGTTTCAGGTCTGCCGGTTTTCACACCACAAAAACCACACGAGCGTGTGCAGATATTACCTAAAATCATAAAAGTAGCTGTTCCTTCTCCCCAACATTCGCCCATATTAGGACAACTGCCCGAGGTGCAAATGGTATTCAAACTGTATTTGTCAACCAAGCCTCGAAGTTCGGTATATTTTTGTCCAATTGGAAGTTTTACACGCAACCATTTTGGTTTAGCTTCTCTTAATTCTGAAGTCACTTGAGTTTCTAAGGGTGAAATAGTATCTAAAACAGGATTCATAAAAATTCATTTTCGAAGGCACAAAGATAGTGAAAGTTGAATTAGAAATTGAGATTTTCAAATTTGGATTTTGTAGGTTGAAAATAATGTATTTAAAAATAATTTATCCAATGTTATTTTAATAAATTTTTAATTGAATTTTGGTTTTAGGAACTTATTCTATATTTGTATGCAAAATTAAACTTATTAAAATGACAACAAAAAAAACAGTGTTAGCTTTTGCTTTTCTTGTAATTGGTTTTTCAAATACTAATGCACAAATTAATTTGGGTGAAAAAGCATTGGGAGCACTTCAAAAAGGGATTGCAGGATTCACTTTTAGCGACGCCGAAGCCGCTAGTTTATCAAAAGCTGCTATTGAAAAAATGGATAAAGAAAACGCAATTGCAGGCTCAACAGATTCTTATACTATTAGATTGAATAAAATATTTGGTAAGCATAGTGCTGAAAACGGATTAGTTTTAAATTATAAAGTATATAAGTTAAAAGAAGTAAATGCATTTGCTACAGCCGATGGAAGTGTTCGCGTTTATTCAGGTTTAATGGATATTATGGATAATAATGAATTATTAGCTGTAATAGGTCACGAAATAGGACATGTCGCAAATCATGACTCAAGAGATGCTATAAAAGCTGCCTACAAAAAAGAGGCTTTACTTGATGCTGTGGCTTCTCAATCGGATAAAGTGGCTGCGGTTACTGAAACCCAATTAGGGAAAATAGGTAGTACAATGATTGACAGTAAACATAGTAGAAAACAAGAATCAGAAGCTGATTCTTATTCGTATGATTTTATGAAACACAATGGGTATAATGTAAATGCTGTTGCCTCAGCTTTTGGGATTTTAGCCAAAATGAGTGAAAATACTCAAACTACAATTTTGGATAAAATGATGAGTTCGCATCCCGATTCTAAAGAGCGAGCTGAAAATGCTAGAAAAAGAGCTGAAAATGATGGTTTGTATACAATTTATATCCAACAGAAAAAGGATTTTTCAATAACAGCTCCAACAAAAAAACCTGTAATTAAGAAGAAAAAGAAATAATCCAAATTATTTTAAATAAAAAAGGCTGTTTCAATTTAAATTGAAACAGCCTTTTTTATGGACATACTAATTTTTTATTCGATATTCAAAACTATAGGTAAAGAATATTCAATTCGAATTGGTTTATTTTCTAGAGTAGCCGGCAACCACTTTGTTTTAATTGATTTCAAACCAATAATTATTTCTTTTTTTAATTCAGAATCTAAAGTTGAATCTACTACAATTTCACTCATGCTGCCGTCTTTTTCAATAATAAAAGAAACGTGAATTTGAGTAAAACCAGTATAATTTAATTCTGAAGCGTCTAAATTTTCGCTTACTTTTTTATAGAATTTTTCCATTCCTCCAGGAAATTCGGCTAGTTTCTCTAATTCGTTTAGTTTAACAATTAACCTTTCGTTATTGTTTTGTTGTTTTAAACTAA
>NZ_JBJXDQ010000029.1:0-8158 GCF_046155325.1 Flavobacterium sp. | reverse complement strand
ACAGGAGTACCACCATTGCTGATTACAACAATATCTGTTGATTTGGATTGACCAGGAAAAGTATCTGGACCATCACCTGTTGTTGTCCAGTTAGCAGCAGTTGCCCAATCAGTAGAAGCACTTCCGTTCCAGGTAAAGGTTTTAGTACAAGCAGTATTTACTGTAATGGTCATTGTAGCTGTTGAAGCACACTGACCTGCGTCTGGTGTAAAGGTGTACACGGTAGTAGCCGCATTATTTAATGCTGGAGACCAAGTTCCTGTAAAACTATTGTTAGACGTTGTTGGCAAAGCCGATAAACTTACTCCTGCACAAATGGTAGCCACTTGAGTAAAAGTTGGTGTTACAGGTGAATTTACCACAATGGTCATTACAGCTGTTGTAGCACACTGACCTGCAGTTGGTGTAAAGGTGTACTCGGTAGTTGCCGCATTATTTAATGCTGGCGACCAAGTTCCTGTAAAACTATTGTTAGACGTTGTTGGCAAAGCCGATAAACTTCCTCCTGAACAAATGGCAGCCACTTGCGTAAAAGTTGGAATTACAGCTGCATTTACCGCAAAATTCCCCCCAGTTGTTGAAGCTCCTCCCAAAGTAGTCGTAACTACTACTGCTCCAGAGGCAATTGGCCCAGCAGGAAGAGTAGCCGTTATTTGAGTTGCACTATTAACGACATAGCTGGAGCTGGAAACAGCAACACCATTAATGGTTACTGTTGTAACTCCTACGAAGTTAGTTCCTGTAATAACTAAAGTAGTCCCTGCACAACCTTCTGTGATAGCAGTTGTTCCATTACTAGTCAAACTAGTAATTGTTGGTTCACTAGAGGACACATTAGTAGTAAGATTCAAGGTGGCGGTATTACAGCCAGTAACATAAGTGTAGGTTCCAGTAGCAGTATACGTTTGGCTATTGAGTGCCCAAGTATAAGAACCAGTTGGTTCTGCTACTGTTTCACTTCCAGTTGTTGTTAATGGATTAACTGTAATGGTCATTGTAGCTGTTGTAGCACACTGACCTGCAGTTGGTGTAAAGGTGTACTCGGTAGTTGCCGTATTATTTAATGCTGGCGACCAAGTTCCTGTAATACCAGTTGTATTTGTAGAGGTTGTTGGCAAAGCCGATAAACTTGCTCCTGAACAAATGGCATCCACTTGCGCAAAAGTTGGTGTTACATTTGGATTTACCGTAATGGTCATTGTAGCTGTTGAAGAAGCACACTGACCTACAGCTGGTGTAAAGGTGTACTCGGTAGTTGCCGTATTATTCAAAGCTGGAGACCAAGTTCCAGTAATTCCATTGTTAGAGGTTAATGGCAAAGCCGATAAAGTTGCTCCAGAACAAATGGCAGCCACTTGCGTAAAAGTTGGAGCTACACGAGTACCACAATTCCAAGCACCAACATCCTTACCATCAGATCCAAAAGCTATAGGAGTAGCATCTCCAGAAGGTGCAACCTTAAATTTAACTTTCCCACTAGTATCGTCATAAGCTAAGCCAGACGAGACAACTCCAGTAGTATTTACAGTTGAATTGGTATTAGTCACATTAGCACTAATCTTTTGAGCAAGTGATTTAGTCAGAGTTGAATTTATACTAGCCAAAGAACCCCAGTCACCTGCGGCAGCAACATTAGTATTCAATTTATTATCATAAAATAAGGAATTAGATACATTTGTTGTTCCAGCATCTGTTCTAATTACTCCATAATCTTGGTTTGTACTTCCTGTAGTATTTTGAAAAAAGGTGCAATTGTTCGCATTAACAACACCACCAGCGACCCACAAAGCAGCAGCATTAATATTAGCAGTAGCACTTGTTGTACTATTTTTATAAAAAGTACACCTAGTTAGTGTAACATTAGTACCAGCACCGATACCAATAGCACCACCTTTTGATAGGGCAGTATTTTCTTTAAAAAGGCAATCGGTAATAGTTACAGTAGTACTACTAATAAAAAGAGCACCACCACCTGTCGTGACAGTTGATACCAAGCTATTTCCTTCAAACCTACAATTTTCAAAATTTATAGTATTAGCTTGATTGCTTAACAATACTCCTCCACCTGTTCCTGTTGAACCAGTCGCCCCGGTAAATTTGATGTTTTTAAAAGTTACATTTTGACTTGCCGTACTAACAGTATTATTAGTAAACATTCTTACAGCACCAGCAGTACCCGTTAAAGTTGATCCTCCTGCATCACCCTCTATGGTGTACGCGAAATTTTTATTTAAAGATTGACCTGAAGCAGGAACATTTCCCACAACCCTTAAAATATCGCCTGCTGAATTTATTTGAACGAAAGCTGTAGTAAAACTACCAAAAGCATTAGCTTGACTTGAACCATCACCAGTTCCTGAAGCGGCTGAAGCAACCCAGATCGTCTGTTGAGAATACAAATTGCCCACTAAAAATAGAAGGCATAAAGTATAGAAAATATTTTTTTTCATAATCGATTTTTTTTAATTATATTTAGTTTAAAATTTATTATACAAATAAAAATTAGTGACCCTTGAGAGTTCATTAAGATCTAATTGTTGTCCTGAGGTTTGCCCAGGTAAAGTATCGATACCAGCAATTCCTGTTTTTGTCCAGTTGCCTGCAGTAGCGCAGTTTTTAAAGAAACTTCCGTTCCAGTTAAAGGAGTCTTGCGCCATTGCCATATTGGCAAAGAGGCAACAAAATAACGTGAGTAGGGTCGTTAATACCCATTTTGGTTTTTTGTAAGAATAGAAATTCTTTTTCATAAATTATTTGGTTTTTTTGGTTAATAGTATCGGAAACTCTTCCCAATTTTTTTGCTTAGGGTGTACCTAAAATTTATTTTCGACTGTTTTTTTTAAACAGCGTTTTTTAATAATTCTTTTTAGTGAGACACTTTGGTTTTGACTCGGGGTGACCTCGATAAAATACAAATAGGTTGTATTGACTTTACAACTTTTAAACTTTCGAACAACTCCCCTTAATTTTCCTTAATGGTTTACGTCTTTGTGAATTTTGCTTTAGAGGTTTAATTTTTCACACAGCGTCCTACAAGACATTATTTTTTAAATTGAGCTTGAGGTTATCCGTAAAATGCAAAATCAGCAATCGATCCACACTGATGAATTCCTCTTTTTAAGTTAGTTTATAACTACGTTTTTTAAGATTTATTTTTTGACAAATAAAGCTAGCGAACATTAATAATTCATTAATAATTCATTAATAATGAATTATTAATGAAAAAATAAATTAATAAATTAAAAAAAAGGCTGTTTTTTTATTAATTTAGCAGTCTGTTGCAGTCTATTCTTTACTAATTTTGCAGGTTTTTGGGCTTTTTCATCATTTTTCGGATTTATATGGAAAACCCCATTTTTAAACAAAATATTCCATTAAATTGAAATATTTTTTTTGGTTTATCGGCTAAAATTTTGAAATAACTTTATACTGCATCCTACGTCATCTATTTTTTCATATTTAGGTAAAGATGCTCTCCATAAAGTAATTGGTTTTTCAAAAAAATTAATTTGCCGGTTCTACTCTATAGCGTCTATCTATGCTAAGTTTTGTCATTTTTTTAAGGGCTTCATCTGACAAATCCATTTTGTATTCTTTTTTCAATTCTTCCAATCTTGTTTTAAGATTTGAAATCAATGCTGCGTTTGCTGAATTGTTGTACACATTATTTACTTCAAAAGGGTCTTTTTTTAAATCGAACAACTCCCAGTTATCCTTGTCATAGTAATAATGTATTAACTTATAACGTTCCGTTCTTATTCCGTAATGAGGTTGTACATGGTGCCAATACGGATATTCGTAATAGTGATAATAAACGGCATCTCTAAGAGGTTTAGCTTTTTTGTTTTCTAGTACTGGCACAAAACTCTTCCCTTGTATGTCTTTGGGAGTTTCAATACCTGCTAAACTTAACAAAGTGGGGGCGAAATCTATATTTAAAAGCAACTCATTGCTCACCGTACCTGCAGCAATATGGTTAGGATAACGCACTAAAAGCGGCATGTGCAAGGATTCTTCATACATAAACCTTTTATCAAACCAACCATGTTCTCCTAAATAAAAACCTTGGTCCGAAGTGTACACCACTATAGTGTTTTCGGCTAAACCACTTTCATCTAAATACTTTAGCATATCGCCAACAGCATCATCTACTCCTTTTACAACACGTAAATAATCCTTTATATAATGCTGGTATTTCCACTCTTTTCTTTGGGTGTCTGTCATGGTAGCATCTGGCGTCCAAAATTCCCCGTCATTATTACCAAAACTATTCCACACATTAAGTTCTTCTTCTGATAGCCCTTTAGGAGGTTTAATCTTAACATCCTTTCTGTTCATGTGCCCGTCAATTCGCATCCATGCTTCTTTTGCAGCTTCTCTTCCTTTATAATCATCATTAAAAGTAGTTGGATACGGAATGGTAACATCCTCTAGATACTTTTCATAACCAGGTCCGGGCTCCCAAGGGCGATGCGGCGCTTTAAACTGATACATGAGCATAAATGGACTATCCTTTTTTCTCCTGTTTTTTAACCAGTTAATAGCATCTTCTTTAATTACCGCTGTAGAATGTTTTCCTTTTTCTTCAATAATTTTATTTCCTGTAGTTTCAAAAACGGGATCAAAATAAGTACCCTGACCTTCCTTATTAAATAATACTTTATAATAATCAAAACCAGTTGGAGCGGTTCCTAAATGCCATTTACCAATTACGGCTGTTTCATACCCTGCACTTTGAAGTAACTTAGGAAAAGTTTGTTGTGAACTATCAAAATCACCCCCACCTTCATTCTTAAAAAAACCATTTACGTGACTGTATTTTCCTGTGATAATGGAAGCTCTTGAGGGACCACAAATGGAATTGGTACACAACATATTATTAAAACGTACCCCTTCCCTACCGATACGATCTATATTTGGAGTTGGAGCCACTTTGGCCAAAAAACCTTGGTAAGCACTAATGGCGGCCAATGCGTGATCGTCCGTCATGATAAACAAGATATTTGGTTTCTTTTTTGGTGTTTCACTTGTAGGTATAAATGCCTTATTACAACTTATCAATGAAAAAATAAAGACTGTAACTAATAAATAGAAATAATTTTTTGAATTCATGGATTTAATCTAATTAATTGTTTTTATGTTTTTTGTTTGTTAAACTACCTCGGGCAGAGCCCCAGTGGTATTCACCACAAATTACTTCGTCTATTCGACCTTCGGTCTCGGGTCGTGAATTTTTATTTATAATTTGTGAATTTGCGGTAAAAATTCAAAGCAGAGCTTCGAGGAATTAAACCTAAAGAGATTAATTACCATACTCTATTTTATCTCGATCACTTTTTTAAACCTTTCATTTTGGGATGAGCTGCCCAATGTAAATGCAAATTCACCTGACTCAAAAACGAAGCGGTTGGTTGTTACATCCCAATATTTTAATTGGTCTTTGGTAACGGTAAGTGAAATCCTTTTTGTCTCGCCCGCCTTTAATGAGATTCGCGTAAAATCAACCAATTGTTTAATGGGTCTTTTGACTGATGATTTTACATCGGTACAATAGAGTTGAACTACTTCGTCACCATTTAATTTTCCTGTATTTTTAATATCGGCAGTAATCACTATTTTCTCACCACCGTTTGAGATTGATAGTCTACTGTATTTAAAATTAGTAAAACTTAATCCATAACCAAACGGATAAAGCGGCTTTCCACCAAAATACATATAGGTTCGTCCCTTGTATATATCATAATCATCAAATGCAGGTAAATCGTCTGTAGATTTATAAAAAGTAAATGGAAGTCTTCCACCGGGGTTGTAATCCCCAAATAACACATCAGCTATTGCTGTACCGCCACTTTCACCTGGATACCAGCCTTCTACTATTGCAGGAATATTTTCGTCAATCCAATTAATAGCCATCGAACTTCCCGCGATAAGTACCACAATTACATTTTTATTTTCTTTATAGATTTCTTTTAAATAATTTGTTTGATCTAATGGCAGATCTATTGTTTTCCTATCTATTCCCTCTCTTTCTGTTAATTTATTAATACCCAATACTGCAATTACATAGTCACTTTCTCTGGCTGCTTTTAAATCTTCTGCATACTTATCATTATTTTCAACAGTAGGAGTTTCCCAAAACAATTGACAGATTTCATCGTCTCGGTTTACAAAATACTCCAATTTCACCGCATACTTTTTACCTGCTTCCATTTTGCATTCTACCAAATCAGATTTTTCGGGTCTATCAAGCCATTGATCTACAACTAATTTATTATCTAACCAAAACCTGTTTCCATCTGATGAAGTAATTTTTATTTTGTAGGTTCCTGATAGAGCAGGAATAATGTAACCAGTCCACCTGATTGACATTGGTGCATCTGAAATAACAGGGTCTGGAGGTTGGCTCACTGCTTCATAATTTACCATCTTGTCAGTTCTCGTTTTCGGTGTTCCTTTAAGTTCCATGTTATCAAAATATTCTGCGTACAAGCCTTCTTCAGCAGATTTATCATTACTTAGAAATTCAGGTTCAATCAGTACAAATTCTTTGGAAGTGCTTTTCCAGTTAACATGCTTAATTTCAATATTCTTTCCAGCTTTGGCTTTTATACCATCTAATACAGACACTGGTTTAATCACTGCTTTGCCGCTATAATCTCCAAAAACTATATTGGATGCGTTTGGACCAAGTACAGCAATTTTCTTCTTCACATTCTTATTCAGCGGCAAAAAATTATTTGTGTTTTTTAGCAGAACAATCGATTCTCGGGCAGCCTCCAAAGCAATAGATTGATGTTTACTGCTTCCGATTACATCTACTGCTATTTTTGTATATGGATTGTTGTCAATAGGGTCAAAAATCCCTAATTTAAAACGGGAATCAAGCACCCTAAAAGCAGCCTGATTGATAGCTGATTCTCTCACCAGTCCTTCTTTATAAGCAGTCAAAAGATGATTTTTGTAAACATCGTCTCCGCACTCAAGATCAACTCCTGCTTCGATTGCAGCTTTTGCTGCTGTAACTTTACTGTCAACAAAATGATGCCCCCAAATTAAACTGTTAATGGCGCCACAATCGCAAACAACATAGCCATTAAATCCCCATTCCTTGCGTAAAACATCATTTAGCAACCATTTATTTGCAGTAGAAGGCACCCCGTTAATGGCGTTGTAAGAACTCATAATCGACTGTGCCTTTCCTTCTTTAACACCTGCCTCAAATCCTTTAAAGTAGTACTCCCTTAAGGCTCTTTCTGACACAATTGCATTACACCAAAATCGGTTAGAATCTTCATTATTAGCTGCAAAATGTTTTAGTGTAGCCACAACTTTTAGGTATTTTTTGTCTTCTCCTTGCAGACCTTGTACAAATGCCACGCCCATTCTACTGGTGAGAAGCGGGTCTTCGCCATAGGTTTCTGGCGTTCTCCCCCATCTTGGATCTCGAGCCATATTTACAGTAGGCGACCAAAATGTTAATACATCGCTGAAATAACTTTTTTGTTCTTTGCCTTGATTATAAAAATTCCATTTTGCCCTGGCTTCATCAGAAATGACTGTGGCTACATCCTTAATTAGTTTTGGATTCCAAGTAGCTGCGAGTGCTATAGCCTGCGGAAAAACGGTAAATCTGCCAGGACGAACCACACCATGTAATGCTTCATTTCCGTGGTAATATTTCTCCACACCCAAGCGGTCAATGCCTTTGCTTGTGGTAATCAGTAACGAAATTTTTTCTTCGATAGTTAACCTCCCAAGCAAATCATTTATTCTTTCTTCGTTAGAAAGTTTAACATTTCGAAAAGGCAGTTCACTTTGAGCAAAGCAATTTGCCATTAAGAAAAATGTAGTGACAAATATTAAGTTTCGTTTCAGCATAAAATTTTATATTTTCAGATGATTTAACTAAGTAAAAGGAAATAGATGTTGTCCTATCTTATAATGGCAAACCCTAACTAACGACAGAGCTTGTATTGAAAAAAAAAAATACGACATTATTTTAATCACATTACTTACTTCAATTTCTAATTCGGAATTTTAGCATTTTTCCCCCATTCTTTGTTTGGAAGTTCCGACAATTCGAGCCTTAATTCACCACCAGCCATTATTTGTGCGTGAGTTATAAAGGGAGCATCAATTTCAGTATTATTTATAAAAG
>NZ_JBJXDQ010000028.1:0-15735 GCF_046155325.1 Flavobacterium sp. | reverse complement strand
CAATAGTGGTTTTAAAAGGAGGAAAATTAATAATGGAAGGGACAGCTACGGATCCGATTGTTTGCACCGAGAAATCTGGTTTGCCTGGTTCTTGGGCAGGAATAATAATGTATGGTGATGCTCCAATAGTAGGGGCGAGTAGTGTTACAACGGCTACTTCTGAAGATGGTTTGGCTTTGTCTTACGGAGGTACAAATGCAACGGATAGTAGTGGTTCTTTAAAATATGTACAGGTTTTATATGCTGGACAGGTAATTACCTCAAACTCAAAAGAAAACAATGGATTTTCTTTTTATTCAGTAGGTTCAGGGACGATTTTAGAAAATTTAGTAGCCTTTAAAGGGAAGGATGATGGTTTTGAATTTTACGGAGGTACAGTAAATGCTAAAAACTTAATTTCTTACGGAAACTATGATGATTCTTTTGACTGGCAAGATGGTTGGAGAGGTGAATTAAACACCAATTGGTTTGCATACCAAGAAGGTACAGGAAACTACGGAATGGAAGTGGAAGCTAAATCGGTAAACAATAATTTTTGGCCAAAAATAGAAGGAATTACTTTAAAAAGAGCCGCAAATACTGCCACTGAATCACTTGGGGAAATTCAAATTGACGCTTTTCAATTCAAGAAACAAGGCAATGGAGAATATAGCAATATTGTTATCGACGGGTATAAAAATTATACAAACCCTAGTACATCATTAGTAACTTTAGGAGGAGCTGTTCAAGTATTAGATTTAGTAACATACAATGACCAAATTGTAGGAGGTAAAGTTAAATTGACAAATGTTAAAATAACAAATACTGATAATACATTTACTAATGGAGCTGCTACATTTATAACTACTGTAAATAGTTTTAATCCTTTAACAAATTGGTTAACTTCGACAACTGCAACTGGAGCTACTTTAGCTTCAGGAAATTGGGCAAAAGTGAACGGAGTAAATTTGTTGTCAAATTTGTAAAAACATTTTTTTCAAATTCATTAACATCCCGAAATTTTCGGGATGTTTTTTTTTGAGCTACTAAGATTTAATTATGATTTTTATTAAATATTTTTACCAATGTTATCAAATTGTTAAGAAAAAGTTTTTTTAATGTAAATTTATTTGTATATTTATAAACAATAAGTTAACAATCAAAAAACAAAGTCATGAAAAAATACTTAATTATAGCCACAGTTTTATTGTCAGGAATGATTTACGCTCAAGATTCTAAACCAGTTTTGGAGCCTTTCGGAAATAAATTGAAAGCAACTTATTTTTATGAAAATGGTCAAGTACAACAAGAAGGTTTTTTTGTAAACGGAAAATTAGAAGGATATTGGGTTGCTTACAATGAAGATGGTTCTAAAAAATCATCTGGTTTTTACAAAGAAGGAGTTAAAGTTGGAAAATGGTTTTTTGCCAATGATTCAAGTGTAGCAGAAGTAAATTTTTCTAATAATACTATTGCTTCTGTTGTCAATAGAATACAAGAAAGTGTAGCCAAAAAATAATTAAAGACTCACTCATAATATATCCGTATTGCTCTCAAAAGACTGAATCCAAAAGTTTAAAGAGATTTAAAATTAATTTTGATAATAATTTTAATGTAATTTTAAAAAATCCCGAATCTTTTCGGGATTTTTTTTGCTGCTGAACTATTCATAAAGATTTTAAAAAGCTAATTTTTTATTAATTTTGGTATAGATTTTGAAATGTTTTTAATATCTTTACCAAAGTAATTAATATCATGACAAAAAAATTATTTTATATAACCACTATTCTGATTTTGTTTTTTGCCTTGAGCGTTTCTGCTCAAGACTCAAAGCAATCATCAAAATCTCAAGAAAGCTCAGTAATTGAGGGCTTAAACTTGTTTCCTAATCCGGTGAATAATGGAAAGGTATATATTACTTCTAAAAATGATTTAGACAAAAGCATCATTATTTTTGATGTTTTAGGAAAAAAAGCCCTTCAAACTACTATTAGCTCTAAAGAATTAAATCTTTCTGACCTAAGTCCTGGAGTTTATATTATAAAAATTAGTGAGGGTGAAGCAACTGCTACAAGAAAACTCATAGTCAAATAGGTAATTATTTCAATTAGAGATTTAAAAACATAAAAAAACCGTCCTGATAGCTATCAGGACGGTTTTTTATTTTATAATAACATTCTTCTTTTTGTCATAGAAATGATACTCTAGATACATGTAAGTGTCACGCGGTATTATTTTTACCCATTTTTATGTTCAAAAAACCATTTTGAACGTATTGATGGAAAACCTTTGGTTAAGTATGCGTCCACAAATATATGCACGTTAAGCACAACGTCATTGTGGGTTTTTAATATGCTTTCTAGATCAAGGGCGATTTTGTCAATGATTTGAATGAAGACTTCGATTTCTAAAAATGTTTTTTGAGCTAGTGATGAAAATCGGGGTTTTGAGAAAATGGGAACACAATTGCATCAGAAAATGACTGTTGTTCGTGGAGTTTTGGCGAATGAAGCAAGTGAATTGATGAAGCGGTTTTTTTTTGCGAAGAAAAGAAAGTGATTTCACATAAGCTTTGAATTTACAGTTAAAAGGCTCTATCTATTTGTTTGCGAAAAATAAATCATTCGTTAATGGGAAATCTCCAAGTGTTTTTAATTTATCTGTTGCACTTATTACTTGAACACAGCTTTAATAAATATAACTCTATATAAACGAATGCCCTAGCCCAGATAGCAATGGCATCCTTTTAAAAAGCTTCCAGCCTTCAAAAGGCTGGAAGCTTTTTAAAAGATAAAGTGAATAGCTGGACACCTGTGAAGCGAACTGACAAAGTAAATCTTCTGTAATAAAAAGAAAAGATTGCTTCGTTCCGATAACTATCGGAACTCGAATGAACGATTACTTCACATATCTCGCTATACCGCATAAAAAAACCGTCTCGTTAATGAAAACGGGACGGTTTTTATTTTATGTAGAGACGCAATTAATCGCATCTTTACTCTATAATAACATTCTTCTTTTTGTCGTAGAAATGATATTCTAGATACGTGTAAGCGTCACGTGGTATGATTTTCACCCATTTTTTATGTTCAAAAAACCATTTTGAACGTATTGATGGAAAACCTTTTGTAAGGTATGCGGCCACAAAGGGATGTACGTTAAGCACAACTTCAGTGTGGGTTTTTAGTATGCTTTCTAGGTCTAAGGAGATTTTGTCAATGATTTGAATTGGCGCTTCAATTTCGCCTTCAATATTGTTTGGATCTTCTTCTCTAGTTTTAATGTTGACTTCCGGTCTTACTCTTTGTCGTGTAATTTGAACTAATCCAAATTTACTCGGCGGTAAGATTTTGTGCTTGGCTTTATCATCGTCCATTTCCTCCCTGAGGAAGTCGAACAACACTTTGCGGTTTTCGGGATTGCCCATATCGATAAAATCAATTACGATTATTCCGCCCATATCACGAAGACGTAATTGTCTTGCGATTTCAGCGGCAGCAATCATATTAACTTCCATTGCAGTATCTTCTTGATTGGATGCTTTATTAGAACGGTTTCCGCTATTCACGTCTATAACGTGCAAAGCTTCAGTGTGTTCTATAATAAGATAAGCACCTTTACTCATTGAAACTGTTCTTCCAAAGGATGTCTTGATTTGTCTCTCTATATTGTATTTCTCGAAAATTGGAGTGTCTTTTGATTGATAAAACTTAACAATCGATGTTTTTGAAGGCGCTATTTCTTGTAAATAGTCCTTAGTTTGGTTGTACAACTCTTCATCATCTATTTGGATACCGCTAAAGGTATCGTTGAAGACGTCTCTTAATATTGATGAAGCTCTATTGAGCTCTCCTAATACTTTTGACGGATGATGAGCGGTTGGTAATTTTTTACACATTGCAGTCCATCTCTCTATGAGGTTCTGCAAATCTTTTTCTAATTCTACGGTGCTTTTGCCTTCGGCTACTGTGCGAACAATAACGCCAAATCCTTTTGGTTTGATGGATTGTACGAGTCGTTTTAAACGGTCTTTTTCTTTTTTGTCTTCTATTTTTTGAGAAATAGAAACACGGTCAGAAAAAGGAACCAAAACAATAAATCTTCCGGCAAGAGATAGCTCTGCGCTAATTCTTGGTCCTTTTGTAGATATTGGTTCTTTGACAACTTGTACTAAAATAGATTGATTGGAATTGATAATCGTTGTTATCGACCCATCTTTATCTATCTCTTTTTCAAACTGAAAGTTTTTTAGGGAGAAATCTTTTATTTTACCTGCGCTAACAAGTTTTATGAATTTCAGTTGGGAAGCAAGATTGGGTCCTAGGTCGTGATAATGTAAAAAGGCGTCTTTTTCGTAGCCAACATTTACAAAAGCTGCATTTAGTCCAGCAACTGGTTTTCTTATTTTGGCAATAAAAATATCGCCAACTTGGAAGTTGCTTGTTTCTTCTTCTTTGTGTAATTCAATTAGTTTTCCATCTTTTAATAAGGCAAAATCTACGGCTTCGGAACTAGATCTAATGATTAATTCTTTATTCATCTGTAAATTTTTATCCGCACTTTCAGATTTCAGATTTCAGATTTCAGATTTCAGATTTTTGTAGATACAAAAAACTTCCAACTTCCAACTTCCAACTTCTAACTTCAGCAAGGATGGATTAAACAATAATTTTAACAGGTATTGAACCCGGGGAGTAGAAGACTTTGAGATAATAGATTAATAGAAAATAGACGGCTTGGTCTTTTATCTATTTGTCTTTCATCTTTTCGTCTTTTTCTCAATTTCAATGAACGTTTAAAAACAAAAAAGTAGTTTATAACTACTTTTTCTTCTTGTGACGGTTAGCTCTCGCTCTTTTCTTACGTTTGTGCGTTGCTACCTTATGTCTCTTTCTTTTTTTACCACTTGGCATAGTTGGTGATTTTGTGATTAATAAATATTTTTATTTTGCTTCGTTATTCGTTTTCACACCTTCTACAAAAACTTTTGCAGGTTTAAAAGCAGGAATATTGTGAGCAGGAATTTTTATTGTAGTGTTTTTTGAAATGTTTCTACCTGTTTTTTCAGCTCTAGTTTTTACGATAAAACTTCCAAATCCTCTTAGATAAACATTATCTCCAGTTTCTAATGAAGTTTTTACCTCTGTCATAAAGGTTTCTACTGTTGCCTGAACATCACCTTTTTCAAGTCCTAATCGTTCAGAGATTTTCGCTACGATATCTGCTTTCGTCATTTTCTTATGTTTTATAAAGTGTACTAATTTTTTGAGGTTGCAAATATAGGAATTAAAAAAACAATAATTCAAGCTAATTCATTAAAATTTAATTACATAAACTTTTACTTTTGTTAACTAATTTTTAAAGATGATTTTTTCCAATACACTGATAAAATGGTATTTACAGAACAAGAGAGATTTGTTGTGGCGCGAAACTAAAGATCCATATTTAATTTGGCTTTCTGAAATTATTTTACAACAGACTCGAATCGCTCAAGGAACACCTTATTATGTATCTTTTGTTGCTGAATTCCCAACTGTTTTTGATTTAGCAAATGCCAATGAAGAACAAGTTTTAAAACTATGGCAAGGTCTAGGTTATTACTCTAGAGCTCGTAATTTGCATAAAACAGCACAGTATATATCCAATGAGTTACATGGAGTTTTCCCTGATAATTATGATACCTTGTTAAAATTAAAAGGAGTGGGTGAATATACAGCCGCAGCGATTGCTTCCTTTTCTTATGATGAAGCAGTGCCCGTTGTAGATGGGAATGTATTTCGAGTCCTATCACGATATTTTGATATTCAAACGGATATCCAATCGTCTGGAGCCAAAAAAGAATTTTCAGCCCTAGCATTCGAACTCATGCCTAAAGATTGCGCCGCTTTATTTAATCAGGCTATAATGGAGTTTGGAGCCTTACAATGTGTTCCTAAAAATCCAAATTGTAGCAACTGCCCTTTTAATACCAGCTGCAGTGCTTTACAAAAAAAGAAAGTGAATCAATTACCATTTAAATCAAAGAAATTGAAAGTTAAAAATAGATTTTTTAATTATTTAATTGTTTTTGACGCTAATGAAAATACAATAATACAAAAACGTACTTCTAAAGGAATATGGCACAATCTCTATGAGTTTCCTTTAATTGAAACTGAAGTTACAGTTGATTTTGATTACATAGATAAAGCTATAAAAGAAAGTTTTTTATTAGATAAAACAATTATAAATATTACGCAATACAACCATAAGGACATTGTCCATAAATTGTCTCATCAACATTTGCATATAAAGTTTTGGAAAATAACTATTGAAGAAGTTCTTGAAAACGCCATTGATACTGTATCATTGAAGACATTTCCATTTCCAATTGTTATTTATAATTTTATCGAAAAGATTTAAATATTTTGTAAATTATGTATCTTTGGTTAAAATACCAATAATAAGTATAATGAGTGGAACATTAAATAAAGTGATGTTAATTGGACATCTTGGAGATGAGATTAAGATGCATTATTTTGAAGGAGGAAATTGTATTGGTAGATTTCAATTAGCAACTAATGAGGTTTATATTAACAAAACCACCAACGAAAAGATAACTTCGACCGAATGGCATAATTTAGTAGTTAAAAATAAAGCTGCTGAAATTTGCGAGAAATATTTATCAAAAGGAGATAAAATATATGCTGAAGGCCGAATTAAGTCACGTCAATGGCAAACAGAAGAAGGAATATTGAAAAATACAGTTGAAATACAAGTCACCGAATTTACTTTTTTGTCTACAAAAAAAAATACCGATGATCAAAAACATCTTCAAAGTCAAGAACTAATAAAAAATAGTAACTTTGACCCACAAAAAAGCGAATTGCCATTAAATGACTTGCCGTTTTGATTGTTTAACTAACTTATTTTAATTTGGACCCAGAGCCCAGTTTCCTTTTTGATTACATTATTGATCTGAATACAGTGGTTGATTTTATTGCAATATTTGTATTATTGTTTTGTTCTGCACTAGTTTCAGGAGCCGAAGTCGCATTATTTTCTTTATCCCAAAAAGATATCGACGAAACTTTGCAAAACCATCCTTCAAAAGGTGAAATTATTTCAAATCTTCTTGAAAAACCCAAAAAATTATTAGCAACACTACTCATTGCTAATAATTTCATCAATATTGGGGTTGTAATTTTGTTTTCATTTATTGGAAATAATTTATTTTTAACAATCAAACCGCCAATTTTGAAATTTAGTATAGAAGTAATTTTAGTTGCTTTTCTTATTTTATTATTTGGAGAGGTTTTACCTAAGGTATATGCTAGTAGAAACAATAAGAAGTTTTCCAGATTAATTGCTCCTGTTATTTCTAGCCTAGTAAAAATTCTTTCTCCAGTAAGTTTTCCTTTGCGATTGATGACAAAATATTTGCATAAAAAGCTTGGAAAACAAAAATCAAATTTCTCTGTAGAGCAATTATCTCAAGCTTTAGAAATGACAGATTCTGATGAAACTTCATCCGAAGAGCAAAAAATATTAGAAGGCATAGTGACGTTTGGAAATACAGATACTAAACAAGTAATGTGTCCGAGAATGGATATTTTTGCTATTGAAATTGAAGAACCATTTAAAGTTATATATTCAAAAATAGTTGAAAAAGGATTTTCAAGAATTCCTGTATACCGAGACAATATAGATCAAATAGAAGGCGTTTTGTTTGTAAAAGATTTACTTCGTCATATTGATAAAGAAGAGTTTGATTGGAATAGCTTAATTAGAGAACCTTTTTTTGTGCCAGAAAATAAAAAAATAGACAATTTACTTAAGGATTTTCAAAGCATGAAGAGTCATTTAGCGATTGTTGTAGATGAATATGGAGGCACTTCAGGTTTAGTATCATTAGAAGATATTATTGAAGAAATTGTAGGGGATATTAGTGATGAGTTTGAGGTAGAAAACTTAAGTTTTACTAAAATTGACGATAAAAACTTCCTTTTTGAGGGCAAAATTAACCTTAAAGATTTCTACAGGATTATTAATGTTAACGAAGAATTATTTGAATCTACAAAAGGCGAAGCTGAAACATTAGCGGGTTTTGTACTTGAAATTTTAGGTAATTTTCCAAAAAAAAATCAAAAGATACTTTTTAAAAATTGCGTTTTTAATATAGAATCGGTTGATAATAAAAGGATAAAACAAATAAAAGTTACTATTGAATAATGTTATCTATTCGATGAGAACAAATTAATTTTAGAATATCAATGTTTAAAAATAAAATCATTAGGTTAGTAATTACTATTCTTTTCTTGTCACTTTTGTCATGTAAAAAAGAGACTTTTCCTAAGCCGTCAGGGTATTTAAATTTAGAATATCCAGAAGCCGAATATGTTCATTTTAAAAATCAATGCCCTTTTGAATTTGATATGAATTCTCAAGCAGTTATTAAAGGAGGTAATGAGTGTGATTTTACTGTTACCTATCCAAAAATGAAAGCTACAATTTATTTGACTTATAAACCGGTTCAAAATAATATTACTAAATTATTGAAGGACGCTCAAAAACTTACGTATGAACATGTAATCAAAGCGGACGATATTTTAGAGCAACCCTTTATGAACCCTAATAAAAAAGTGTATGGCATGTTTTATCGAGTAAATGGAAATGCAGCAACAAACTCTCAGTTTTATGTAACCGATAGTGTTAAAAATTTCATAACTGGCTCTGTTTATTTTTATGCAAAACCTAATTTTGATTCTGTAATGCCAGCATCAAGCTATGTTCAAAATGATATGCAGCGATTGATGGAAACCATTCAGTGGAAATAAAAAAGCATCTCTCGGAGTTGCTTTTTTATTATTAAAATAGTTTTTTAAGACTTTATATTTGAAACAGTATAAGTTTGTCCGTCACCTGTTTTTTCTACTACTGCGGTAAGACTTTTAGTAGTTTGAACTGTTTTATCAAAACTTATTGTGGCTAGTTTTTTTTCAAAATTTACTGTTGCTTTTTGTACACCTTCAAGTCCTGATAACTCTTCTTGAATTGTTTTAGCACAGCCAATAGCACAAGTCATGCCTTCAATGGTAAAACTTGTTTTCTGTAGATTCTCAGCTTTAATTTCTTTATTTACGATACTAGTACCTTCTTTTATTGTGTCAATTTCAGTTGCTTTATCTTTACAACTTAGTGCGAAATGGCTAGTGATTAGTATCGTTAGTATTAATTTTAGTAGGTTCATTTTTTTGAGATTAATTGTTTATTAAAAAGTAAACAACAAATTTAAAGAAAAATGCATGTTGTTTTCATAAAATTATTACAATTTTGGATTAAATACTAGTTTATGGATTTGAAACAATTAAAATGGGTTTATTTAAGTGTGCTTGCTTTGATTTGGGGAAGCTCCTTCATCTTGATAAAAAAAGGATTGGTGGGTTTAACTCCTTTGCAGCTGGGCTCTTTACGTATTATTTTCGCAGCAATTTTTTTGTTGTTAATTGGATTTAAAAGTTTGTCAAAAATACCAATTCATTCCTGGAAATTTATAGCATTAACTTCATTATTTGGCACGTTCATTCCTGGCTATCTTTTTGCTATTGCACAAACTCAAATCGATAGTTCTATTAGCTCAATATTAAATTCTTTAACACCTTTGAATACATTACTTTTGGGCACTTTAGCTTTTGGGATTCAATTTAAGCGCAGTCAAATATATGGTGTAATTATAGGTTTTATTGGGAGTATTTTGCTGATTTTAAATGGTGCTTTTAATCATCCAAACCAAAATTATTTCTTCGCCATTTTGATAATAATAGCCTCTATGTGTTATGCAATTAATGCCAACTTAATTAAAAAACATTTGTCAAACTTGACGCCATTAAGTATCAACACAGGCAATTTTTTTGTTATGCTTATACCTGCTTTAACAATTTTGTTTTTCTCTGGTTTTTTTGATGTTGTTAAAAGCAGTGAAGTAAATCAATCTATTTATTTTGTAATAATTTTAGGAATACTAGGAACAGGAATTGCTAATATTATTTTTTTTAAAATAGTACAAATGTCATCACCAGTTTTCGCTACATCTGTAACCTATTTGATTCCTATTGTTGCTTTTTCTTGGGGTTTTTTAGATAATGAAATACTTACTCCAATTCAGTTTATTGGTGCGTTTATTATTTTAGTAGGTGTATATTTATCTTCAAAAAAAATTAAATAATATTCAACTAGATATTATTCTGTTTTATAAATAGGTTTTTCAACAGGATTGCCCTGTTTATCAAAATAAAAAATAGGTATGTTTAGTTTTTCTAAACCTGGAATCACTTCAGAACCTTTTCCAGTTATAACAATTCTCATAGAATCTAAGAGAATATATTTATTAGCAGCTTTTTGGACATCTTCTTTAGTAACTGCATTAATATTTTTAATATAATTCACATAAAAATCTTTTGGTAGCTTTTCAATTTCCATATTTAATGCATAGCGAGCTACGGCTTGTGGTTGTTGTGCTTTCATTACAAATCTTCCAATATAACTTGCTTTGGTATTGTTTAGCAATTCGTCAATCACTTTTTCATCTCTTATTTTTTTTATTTCTCTAATAAATTCCACCACAGCACTATCGGTCACAGCATTTCTAACGGCAGAGTTACATCTAAATTTCGAAACATATTTTCCAGATCCAATGATTGCTGAGGTGCCATATGTCCATGCATGTTTTTCTCTTAAATTCATATTCAAATAGCTATTGAAATCACTTCCTAAGATGTGGGCTGCAAATACAGATGCAAAAAAATCAGGATCGCTCATTTTTAAGGTAATGCTATTCACAAATGAAATTTCTGATTGTACGGCATTTGGAACATCTACAAAATTAATCTGTAAATAAGAAGCATTATCTGGATTTGGGTAAGTCAATTTTGGAGTACTTTTTTTCTTCCAACTCCCAAATAAATTTTCAATAATTGGTTTGATTATTTTATGTTTAACATCTCCAATTACCACTAAATATGCATTTTCTGGCACAAAATAATTTTGGTAATTAGCCTCAATATCAGCTAGAGTTATATTCTTTACAGTTTCCTCAGAGGTGAATTCTCCTGAAGGATGTTGCTTGCCAAAAGTTAAAACGTCAACAATTCTATTAGCAATCGCAGAGACACTTTTTTCTTGAGCTTTTAATCCTTCGAGTAACTTAGCTTTTTCTTTGTCAAATTCCTCTTGAGTAAAATTGGGGTGCAATGCTCCATCAGCCATTAATTCGAGTATGCGTCCAGCATATTTTGAAAGTGAACTTGCATACGCTCCCTGAGAACTAAATCCGACACTGGCGCCTAAAAAATCAATTTCTTCATTAAAATTTTCTTTTGAAATATTTACAGTGCCATTCCCAATCATATTGCTACACAATTCATCAACCCCTTTTTTGCTGCCTTCTGCAAATGGAGCATTGTCTAGCGTAAGATTAAAAGTGACTTTAGGGAGTTTGTGATTTTCGACAATCATAACTTTCAATCCATTTTCTAAAACAAATGTTTGAGGGGATTTTATATTAACAATTGGCGATTTTCCTGTGACAGGTTGAGTACGTTTTTGTGCTTGCATAATTGCGGATACTAACAAAATAATTAATAATGTTGTTATTTTTTTCATGATTAGAATTAACTTAGTTTTGAGCCTTTTCAATTACAGGAACATAATCCAATATTAATCTTTGATTTGGATTCAAATATTTTTTAGCTACCTCCCTAATTTCCTCTCGGGTGAGTGATTGATAAATCTCAATTTCTGAATTAATCAAATTGACATCACCATATAACAAATAGAATTTTGCTAAATTTTCGGCAATTCCCTCAACTCCGGTATTTGAATTTACAAATTGATTTTCATAAATGTTTTGAAGTTTTTGATAATCTTTTTCAGAAATTAAATCGGTTTGAATTTTAACGATTTCGGCATCTATTTCTTTTAGTAAATCGTCACAAGTATTGCCTTCCATTGGCAAACCATATAAAATATACATGCCGTAATCTTCTTGGCTATAAGTAAATGAACCTATTTCGAGGGCCTTTTTTTTGTCGTCAACAATATTTTTGTATAATTTAGAGCTTTTACCATCACTTAGATAAGAAGAAATAAAATCTAAAACTCTTGCATCTCTAGTTTTCATTGATGGCGTTCTGTATGAAGCAACAATCATAGGAATTTGAATATTTTCGTCCTGATGCTTTGCTTTAATGGTTTCAGAGATTGGTTCTTCGTTAAATAGTTGCTTTTCAAGATTAGCTCCTTTATTTATTGCGCCAAAGTATTTTTGAATCCATTCTTTTGCTTGTTTTTTATCAAAATCTCCAGCAACAACTAAAACAGCATTATTTGGAATGTAAAATTTAGCGTTAAATTCTTTGAAATCAGCCAATGTAGATGCGTCTAAATGTTCCATAGAACCAATTGTTGTCCATCGATAAGGGTGATTTTTGAAAATATTTTCTTTCACCACTTTTATGATACTGCCATAAGGTTGATTGTCATATCGAGATCTTTTTTCTTCTTTCACTACTTCGTTTTGTGTGTCAACTCCAATTTGGTTGATAACCGGATGCATCATTCTTTCAGATTCCATCCATAGCCCTAATTCTAGACTATTTGAGGGAAACACTTCGTAATAATAGGTACGATCATCAGTTGTATTAGCATTATTAACTCCACCGTTTGAGGAGACAATTTTCCACCATTCACCTCGCTTAATATTTTCAGTACCTTCAAATAATAAATGTTCAAAAAAGTGCGCCATGCCAGTCCTGTATGGACTTTCATCTTTTGAACCTACATGATACATGACCGAAGTTACAACTACTGGCGCAGCTGAATCTTTGTGTAATATAACATGTAATCCATTATCTAAATTATACTCTTCGAAAGCTACTTTCTGTGCAGAAGCCACTCCTCCGAGAAAAATTGCAGTGCTTAATACCATTATCGATTTTTTCATAAGGGTTAATAAATTTTATTTACTAAGATTGTAGCAAAACAACAAATATTGTTACGCCAAAAATACCTTTTTTTAATTATGTATTTAGGATAGAAATTGTTTAGATATTGATTTTAACAAAATTGTGTTAAAAACACCTTTAATTTATTGGCTTAAGGCCTAATTATACTAGAAAAATTTAAATAGTATTTTTTTACAATAACTAATTGCAGGATAAATATATAATTGTATATTTGCAACCTTAAAAATTTATAAAACAATTTGTTATGTATGCAATCGTAGAGATAGCAGGGCAACAATTCAAAGTTAGCAAAGACCTAAAGGTTTACGTTCACCGTTTGACAAATGAAGAAGGAACAAAAGTTTCCTTCGACAAAGTTTATTTGTTAGACGATAACGGTACAATCACAATAGGCGCCCCAGCTATAGAAGGAGCTTCAGTAGAAGCCAAAGTGTTACAACACTTAAAAGGAGATAAAGTTATCGTTTTCAAAAAGAAAAGAAGAAAAGGATACAAAAAAAGAAACGGTCATAGACAGTATCTTACTCAAATTGTAATCGAAGGTATTTCAGTATCAGCTCCTAAAAAAGCCGCTGCCAAAAAAGAAGTTGTTGAAGTTGCAACTGAAGAAGTTGAAACTCCAAAAGTAAAAAAAGCTCCAAAGGCTAAAATAGAAGAGACAGAATAATAATAACAATATAAAACTAATACGTCATGGCTCACAAGAAAGGTGTCGGTAGTTCCAAGAATGGTAGAGAATCAGAATCAAAACGATTAGGCGTTAAGATTTTTGGTGGACAAGCTGCTATTGCAGGGAACATCATCGTAAGACAAAGAGGTTCAAAACACAATCCAGGTGCAAATGTTTACATTAGTAAAGATCACACACTACACGCAAGAGTAGATGGAGTTGTTTTCTTCCAAAAGAAAAGAGATAACAAATCATACGTTTCTATACTTCCATTCGAAGTTGAAGCATAATTGATTTTCTCAATTTATTAGAAAACCCGTTCGCCTAGGCGAACGGGTTTTTTTGTTTTTAATTTGAGTCGGATAAAAAAATTAGTAAATTTTTTATAAATAGAAATTCTGATAAAGAATAAATAATCGTTTCAGATTGATTTACTCCAAAGATTTATATAAAATAAAGGCATTTAATAAAAAGTAAAAAAAGGCAGGTAAAGAAACCAACAAAGAATCTTTTATTTTTATTCTAACCCCAGTACCTAGAAGCATCAACAAAGCTAAACCGCCCGAAGCAAGAACTAAAACAGTGTTATTTTGAAATCCAATCAATAAACCTAAAGCTCCAGCCAATTCTAAAATAGCGACAATTGTACCATATTTTTCAAGACCAAAGCGTTTAAATTCATTCTTCATATTCGACGAAACAAAATAAGCTGTGCCGTAAATGAGAAATGAGATTGCCGAAAAGAAAATAAGGACATTTAATAAATTCATGTGATAATTATTTGCTAGCCATTAGTGCTGCAAAAAGAGATGCTGCTAAAAGAAATAAAGAAGGCAGATGCTTAGACCAAGGGTTTTTTACTTTGAAATGAAAATACTGAGCACACACCATTAAAAAAGCCATCAAAAGTGCTGGTATAAGTACTAATGTTGGAAACCATATTCCAGTAACTAATAATGTAGCCAATGCTATTTTTGTAGCACCAATAATAGTTCTCGTTAGGTCAGACAGTCCATATTGTTTAAATTCTTTTACGATGTTTTCAAATCTAAAAACCCAAACATAACCTACAGACAGTGCGATTACAAGTTGAGCAATAGTGGAATAAATATTCATAATTTTCTAGTTTAAGTGTTTTTTCTTTAGTTTTTATAAATTGGAATAATATTTAATTTTTTTTTGCTGTATTCAAATATAGAAATTGGATTTTTTTTAAAACAACCCTTCAATCGATAAATATCTTTCGCCTGTATCATAATTAAACGTTAGCACAACTACGCCATTAGGAATAGCATCCAGTTTTTTGGCTACGGCAGCCAATGATGCTCCAGTAGAAATACCCACAAGAATGCCTTCTTCTTTGGCAATTCTTCTGGCATATTCAAAAGAATCATCTTTGCTTACTTGTATTACTTCATCGATTAATTCGCCATGATAATTCGCCGGGATAAAGCCCGCTCCAATGCCTTGCAATGGATGAGGACTTGGTGCTCCACCACTTAAAACTGGAGATAATTCAGGCTCTACTGCAATAACTTTTAAATTAGGAAATTTAGCTTTCAAAACTTTTGCCACGCCCGTAATATGTCCGCCTGTTCCGACGCCAGTAATTACGTAATCTAATCCATTAGGGAAATCTGCAATAATTTCTTGTGCGGTAGTTCTTTCGTGAACTTCAATATTGGCTGGATTGTCAAATTGTTTTGGTGACCAAGCATTTGGTGTTTCAAGGACCAATTCTGCTGCTTTTTCGATAGCACCCTTCATTCCTTTTTCGCGAGGCGTAAGCACAAATTCTGCGCCATAAATCTCCATTAATTTTCTACGTTCCACACTCATCGATTCTGGCATTACCAAGATGACTTTGTATCCTTTGACTGCGGCGACTAAGGCGAGACCAATTCCTGTGTTTCCTGAAGTAGGTTCTATAATAACGCTATTTGCATTCAATAATCCTTTGCTTTCGGCATCTTCTATCATTGCTAACGCAATCCTGTCTTTGATGCTGTTTCCTGGATTCGATCTTTCTAATTTAATCCAAACTTCTTTACTGTTTCCAAACAACTTGTTGATTCGAACCACGGGTGT
>NZ_JBJXDQ010000027.1:0-29936 GCF_046155325.1 Flavobacterium sp. | reverse complement strand
GGAATTTTAGCATTTTTCCCCCATTCTTTGTTTGGAAGTTCCGACAATTCGAGCCTTAATTCACCACCAGCCATTATTTGTGCGTGAGTTATAAAGGGAGCATCAATTTCAGTATTATTTATAAAAGCCTTTTGGATGTATTTTTTGGTTTTACTGGCTCCTTTAGCAAGAATTGCGAAAGTTTTTCCATTTTTAAGATTAATTGTTGTTCTCTCAAATAAAGGACTTGTTATATTATAGTAGGGCTCACCGGGAGTTACAGGATACAAACCCATAGCGGTAAATACCACAAATGCAGTCATGCCACCACCATCTTCATCTCCTGGAATTCCAAATACATTATCTTTAAACCATGTATCTAAAAGGAATCGGGTACGTTTCTGAGTTTTCCAAGGAGCTCCAAAATAGTTGTACAAATACGGTATGTGAAATGAAGGTTCATTCCCCATAGAAAATTGCCCAACAAGTCCTGTGGAATTAGACCCATTTATGTAGAAATCGCTCTTACCCATATCAAGAGGCTCTCTAAACAACTGATCCAAACGCATTTCTGCCCCTTTTTTGCCACCAAGTAATTCTGTTAATCCACTAATATCATGTTGCACATCCCAGGCATAAGTCCAGCCATTGTTTTCGTCATAATATTCTCTAAACCCTTTTCCTCCCCCATTTTTTGGGTCTATCATTACCCAATCGCCGTTAGTATCTTTTGGCATAAATAAGCGTTTTTCAGGATGCCATAGGGTTTTATAATTTTTGGCTTTTGGGGCAAAAAGAGTATAATCATTTTTTTTGCCGAGTTCTTTTGATAGTTCGGCTAAGGCCCAAAAATCGTAGGTAATCCCCAAGGATACTGCCACCGGTTGTCTTTTCTCAAAGCTGTCCACATTGGGTTCTGTTTCTTTTTCATCTATTTTTAATGATGGAAAATAGCCTTTTTCGTGGTATATGTCATCAATAGGCAATCGAGGGTTGCCTTGTCTCCAAGGAATAAAAGTGCCAGCAATTAAATTTTTCTTAATCCCTTCATACGCTTTTTGTACATTATAATTCTTGAGCCCTTTTCGATATCCATCTATAAAAATAGCGGAGGAATGATAGGAATTCATGCAAAGATGGTTGCCGAAAACCTGTGGAAATGTTGGCATCCAGCCACTTTGTTCGTACATCAATGTATAGGAATTCAATATGTCATCTTCCATGTTCGGATCTAGGATTGTTCGTAGGGGGTGTTGCGCTCGATAGGTGTCCCAAATCCAATCATCTACATAAAAAGGCCGATTTGAAGTATGCACTTTTTGATCATAACCACTGTAATACTTTCCTCCTTCATTGATATTAACCATTCGTTCATAAGTTCGGTATAAGGAAGTATAAAAGGTTCTTTTTTGAGCTTCTGTCCCTCCTTCTACTTGTATTTGATTTATAGCATTTTCCCACTTTATTTTTCCTAATTTTGATAATTCATCAAAACTTTGTGTTCGCAATTCCTTCTCAAAATTAAGTTTAGCCTGCTCTAAACTCACATAAGAAACTGCATACTTAATTAGGATTGTTGAAGGCGCATTCGCATTTGCTGAAATGGTGATTTTTTGTTTATCACTAATAAACTCAAATTCATTTATAGGATTATTAGTACTATCGGTTATTTCACCATATAAAAAAACAGAAAAACTATTAGTTACCGGATTAGTCCCTCCGTTCTTTTTGCTTACCACTTCCGTAACATTAAAATAATTTTTATCCTTAGAAAAGATTCTATTTTCAGATCCTTTTATCAGTAAATTTTTTTGAACATTCTTCGGAAAATCTATTTTATAAATAGCACATTTTTCTCCAGGAGTAAAACTTACGGTTATGTCATCATCAATTAAATAAGTGGAATAAAACCAAGGGTGAATGATTTCCAAATCATGATCAATAGTCATTTTTTTGTTCCAAGAAGCATCATTTACGACACCCGCAGCAATTTTCATAGGCAAAATTCCTGGTGATCGATGTGAGGTTACTTGAAATGGGAAGGCGTCAACCTGATCTGAAATATAATCTTTCTTAATGGGGTACATCCGCATCATTTGATTGGGCAAATGCATCGTAGGATAGGTTGGTACCAAAAAAGGGGCGACATTCCCAATTGTTGGGTCAATGTATTTAGTGAAATCTTCTTGTGAAAAAGAGGTACTAATCGTAGCAATTGTTAGCAGTACAATCGCGAAATATTTATTTGTTTTTTTAATCATTTTATTATTTTTTTAAATAATTTATTTTACGATTGCTTTGTTGTTATGGAATTGATAACCCAATTTTCGAGATTCATTGTTGAAATGATGCTGATTTATCGTTCACTTATTGAGTTTATTTGTTTAAAAAACTCCATATTATCACATTTAAAAATCGCTTTGATTTTTTGCTTGCTTTCAGGAATATTTTCCCTAAATTTTATCACAAACTTATTCCAACCTCTGTCTAATGGAATCTCCTTGAGAGGCGCTCTTTTATCTCCATTAAGAATAAAATTGAAATTAGCTACCTCCTTAATTTCTAAGCTCAACTTAGGCATATCCGGTTCAGCCAATAAATCGACCAATGATCTTGGACTAAACACCCAAAAGCTAATCCCATCAGCATCTTCCTTAAATTTAATCAAGTTGCCATTCAAGTCAATAGCTCGTTTATTTTCATAAATCGAATCATCAAATTGTATTCCCAAATTGGTTAACATTAATCGAATAGGCGACTCCGATTCAATAGGCATATCCTTAAAGTCAAACGAAGCTATCATCACCTCTGATTTTCCTTGATTAAAAGTAATTAAAGTAGTTCCCACCCCTTTTTTCTCCATCTCGCTTCGGAAAACACTTCCGGTTTTAGTTGGTTCAGGACGACCATTCCAGGCTTGCCATTCAGTATTACAAGCAGTGAGTAAAACGGTCGAATTTTTAACCATTTCGCCCGTCATCCCATAGTTCAAAGCGGTTTTTCCGAGCGGTAATAATTCTGAAAAATAGAAATCTCTATGCTCTAAACTTGACAAAATGGGTGCATCTTGCACTTTGATAAACGATGTAGCTTTACGTGGTTCAAGTGCCAGAGGAAAAGGCAAAATAGCATTTAGCGAAGAAAGCGTTTCGGGCGAAACTCCCCAAATTATAATTCGCGCACCAGCATTTATGGCTTTTTCATATTTGGTTTTGAGTACTTTATCAGTAGCTACATTCAAACCATCAATTATCACCAATGATTTGGCTGTAGGTACAGCTGTTTTACTAAAGCGAATACCCATTTCAGTAAGTTTAAGAGCCAGTTGCGACGAATCAGTTCCAATTAAGATAAGGTTGTCGTTATCGATTACTGGAAATTTTTTGGATGACGCTAATTTAGGATACATCTTAAACTCCTTTACTGGTGTGCTGTTGGCTGCTTGAACAGCCTCAAACATCGGCCAGGTTGTGTACAATGGCATATTGACATCGTAGCCAGGATTGAGCGTGCTAGTGTAAGGCCCTAAGCGTTCGGGTTGAACGCCAAATGATCCCTCATTAAAAGCAGGAAAGAAAATACCGTCTTCAAGAATTGGCGCACGAGATGTATCTTTCATTCCAAAAGCCAAAGGTTTTAATCCATACCAAACTATATTAAAAATACTGGTGTAGCTCGGTTTGTATTTAAATTGTGTCGTAATAAGTTTATATGCTTCGTTTGCCAAGCCTTCCATTCGCCCTAGTTGTGATTCGTACGCACGATTGCCATTATGTGTTGCTACCTGTTTTGGTGATCCGAAGTAGGCTATTCCAGTTTCGCCAATTCCCCAGGGTAAACCTCGTGATGACCATGCTTTCATAGATGATTCATTTCCATAATGTCCAATCACAGTAGGCAAATTGGTAGGATACATCGGTTCACCATCGCCCGAAATCCAGTCTCTGCTAGGGTCGAGTTCTTTTGTAATTGCTGTCCAATTATTTATTTCTTTAATCTGGCGATCGATTAGTTCCTTTGTGCCACGCATAACATTCGTAACTACTGGCAATGTTTCGTTACACACACTCCATCCAAAAACAGAAGGATAGTTGCGATCGCGCATTACAAGGCTTTTTACATGAGTTTTACAACTTGCCCAATACGTTTCCGAATCCATTTTAGGTCCCCCATCGCTTGACCAAATTGCGGTTTCGTCGAGTACGCACATCCCCATTTCGTCGGCCATATCAAGATAAAAAGAAGGGAAAGGCTGTGCATGAAGTCGTACTGCATTGGCATTGGCATCCTTCAGCATTGTGTACCATGCCCAGGCGTACCGACGAGTCATCTGTGGTATTCCCATAAAATGCCATGAATCGCCTTTTAGCAGAATAGGTTTTCCATTCAAGGTAAATTCAAGTCCTTTGATTGCAAATTCTCGCCAGCCAAATCGAGTATATTTTGTGTCAATAACGGTCTTTTTATCGGCGTTCAAGCTTATGACAGAACCATAGAGGTTTGGAGACTCCGGCGACCACAATTTTAGTTCTCCATTTATTTTTCGATTCAAATTTACCACAATACTATCACCCGCTTTCAGGGTAAATTTCTTGGCATTAGCTATGACAAAAACCTCATCGGTCATACCTCCGTTATCTAAAGGCAATAGGTTGATATCGCTTGTTGTGGGTTTTACCCAGTTTTTGACTGAAGCATTGATGGTAAACGATTGTTTTTTAGCCGAGTTATTTTTAATACTTACTGAAAAAGCCAATGTGTCTTTTTGGACGTTGGGTTGTACAAACACATTGGTAATTTCCAATTCAGGCACAGCAATCAATGAAACATCCTGCCAGATACCAGCAATGTGCTGTCCCCACCTCGAGCCGGCCACATAGTTACGGTAGCCATATTTCCCCGGAACATCCGTTAAACTGGCTTTGGCTATACCAACCATAACTTCATTGGTTCCTTTTTTCAGAAATGGGGTAACATCAAATTCTCGTGGGAAAAACAAATCAATGTATTCCCCCACAAACTGCCCGTTTACATAAATTTTGGCAAATCCGGCAATGGCTTCAAAATGAAGTTTTTTCTGCTTTCCTGTCCAATTTTCGGGTAAAACAAACTCTTTTCTCATCCAACCCATTTGTGCTTGTTCCCAGGCTTTTGGATAGGAAGGAAAAGTGTTAAAGTCGCCGCCTTCGCCATTGGTATAGCCATTTACATTCCAGGGCGAGGGTACTTTTAAAGGAACTGCGTCCCAATTAAATGAGACTGGCTTTACGAATTTAGCCATATCGGTTTCGTAAACAGGCATAAACTGCCATTTACCGCTCAGGCAAAGTTCGTCCCTGTATGGTTTTTCGGCTTCGTTAACAAAACCTTTTATTGGATTGAAAACAGGATTGTAAGTCTCTTGTGCAAAGGACAGATTACAAAATGTACAAGCGAATACAAAAAATAAAAAACAAAAGTTAGATTTAATTCGTAACATATTATTTTATTGTTTGATGAAAAATTTTTTTGATTTTTAGGTAAAAAAAGCCACCTAAATGGTGACTTTTTGAATTGAATTAAAAAAAAATATTAGTTTTTAGCTTTTGCTTCATTCTCTGCTTTTTTAAAATCAGCCCAGATTTTCCATTTTTCATTTCCAACAAAAGCCTTCACGTCTTTATTGAATTGTATTTCTACTTCTTTTCCTTCAACTTTAAAACCCTCTACATCATCTCCAAACTTTTCTTTTAAAGCTTTTTTATCTTTGTTTCTAGTAGATACAAGATCGTATACCTTATTTGCTTCTTCTGAAGATAAAGCCATGACAGTAGTCATGCTCTCTGAAACTTTTTTAGCGCCTAAATCAATTTGGGTTTGAGCGTTACCCGCAAAAGACAAACCTAATAATGCAATCAATAGTAATTTTTTCATTTCTTTTAAATTTAGATTAATACTAGTTTTTAATTTTTATTGTACAAATAAACTATCCAATGATTAATTAATTATTAATTTTCAATTAACAGCTTCTGTAAATTCTATTTTTTAACACTTTTATTCCAACTATTAAATGCATTAATTAATTCTTCCACTTTCTCAGGATATTTAGCTGCTACGTTTTCAGATTCCTTTGGATTGTCTTTAATGTTAACCAGATAGAACGAATTTGTAGTTTCTATTGGGGGTTTTTGTGATGGATCGATGGGGTTTTTCAACAACTTCCAATCTCCTTTTCGAACCGCCCAACGGTTTGCATTATCATACCACCAGAAGACTTCATGTGGCGATTTCTTCTTCTTATAAATTACATCCACAAGACTTTTCCCTTCAAAATCATCTTTATCGTACCCTATTTTACATAAATCAAGTATACTAGGAAACCAATCTACATTAACCGCCATCTCATCTATAACCTCATTCTTTGTGATTTTAGAGGGCCAGCTTATAATAGCAGGTACTCTAATACCCCCTTCAAAAAATGAAAACTTTGCACCCCTATAAATTCCAGAATTTCCACCACCAGAAAAAGTCCGTTGTTCCATTGAATGCCCATGATCCGACTGAAAAATAATGATGGTGTTCTCTCGAATATTTAATTCGTCTAATTTATCTAGAAGCAAGCCTATTCGTTCATCAAGAGTCGAAATACAAGCGGCATACTTGTCTCTGGGACTTTCTAAATTTTTATAATATTCTCTCCATTTTTTCGATGCCTGCAATGGATAATGAGGAAGATTTAAAGCATAATAAAGGAAAAAGCTCTCGTCCTTATTTTCTGTAATAAACTTTTCTGCCTTACTTGCCATAATATCTTGAAAATATTCACCTTCCATCCATACTTCTTTTCCGTTTTCCCATAGGTCGTGTCTATTAGCTCCCTCCCAATAGAAATAATGCGAATAATTATCAATACAGCCACTCATGTGACCAAATGAATAATCAAATCCTTGTGCTAAAGGCATGGTTTCGTCGCTATACCCTAAATGCCATTTCCCAATGTGGCCGGTTTTATATCCGTTTTTTTTTAGTGTCTCAGCAATGGTAATTTGTTCAGTAGGCAATCCAGCCTCACCTCTTATTGCAGGAGCATTGCCTGGTAATCCTGCCTTAAAAGGTGTTTTACCGGTTAACAAAGCAGCCCTTGATGGCGAACATATAGCAGCTGCAGCATAAAATTGGGTAAACCGAACTCCTGAATCTGCCAATCTATCGATATTGGGTGTATACAGGTCTTTTGCGCCATAGCAATTAGCATCAATAGTTCCTTGATCATCTGTATATATTATAATAACATTGGGTTTTACTGCTGATTTTTGTGCGGTTGATATTTCTGGATTTAGAATACATATTAGAATTAATATTCCAACACCCCTTTTTATTATTCTTGATTTATTTTTCACACTATTTGTTTATTACTTATATTAATATTTTATTAAAAATAAACCTCTAGAAATTTAGCATTGTCAGAAGCATTAAGCACAAGAGATGCAATGCTGGATGGGAACATAATTGTTTCGCCTTGTGAAAGCGAATAGATCTCCCCTTTATGATTAATAGCTAAAGTTCCTTCTACACAAATATAAATAACAAAAGAATCAATAGCTGAATAGTCCTTTTTGACTTCCCCTTTAATACTTAATATGTTTGTTTTAAAATAAGGGGAATGCACCAGTTTATTCGAAACATTTGGCTTTAATTCATAACTTGTTTTATAGGAATCATACACTTTAAAATCTATCACATCAATGGCTAATTCATTGTGTAGTTCTCTTTTCTCTCCTGTCTTGGCATCTACCCTATCATAATCATAAATACGATACGTTATATCAGATGTTTGTTGAATTTCGGCTAATAAAACACCAGCACCTATAGCATGCACTCTGCCTGTAGGGATATAAAAGGTATCGCCTTCACTAACATATTCATGATGCATGACATCTAAAATGGTATTATTATCTAAATGCGTTTTATAACTCTCTTTATTTATTTCTTCATCAAATCCAACGATCAGCTCTGCGTTTTCATCGGCTTGCATAACATACCACATCTCATTTTTACCAAAAGAATCGTGTCTTTCTTTAGCTATTTCATTGCTCGGATGCACTTGTATGGATAAAGGGGTTTCAGCATCAATAAACTTTATTAATAATGGAAAATCTTCTCCGAAATTCTTATAAACATTTTCACCCACAAAATTACCTTTGAATTGTCTTGTAATTTCTTTTAAGGTTTTACCTTTTAAAAAACCGTTTTCAACTCTAGTTTCATCTCCAGAGACATCCGAAATTTCCCAAGATTCACCGATATTTGCTTCTGTGTACTCTTTATTTAGTGCTGTCTTTAATTTACTGCCACCCCAAATTCTGTATTTAAAAATAGGTGTAAATTTTAAAGGATATAATTCCATTTTTTTTAATTTAAATTAATACTATTTGATTGTTGTTATTTATAAAATTACTTTAATTGTGTCTTTCCATGTATGGGTAATTTAAAAGTCCTTATCAAATTCAGCTACAAAATAATTATAAAAATTATCGGGTAGTCCGCCATTTTTATTTCTACAATAGCCAATTATTTTGCGCTCTTTTGGTAAAATTTTTACCATTGAACCTTTAAAAAACGCATCTAGAATTATATTATGAAGCATCTGATTCTGGAAATGTAAATTTAAATTGGGCTGCTCTTTCTGTTGGTGTTACCTCAATAACTACATTATATTCTGCTAAATATGTTTTATAGTGATAAGGTGTAACTGTTTCTGCTTTTTGAGGTGTTGCTATTGCCGTATATGCATTGCCATTTGACAAACTTTTTTTAGAATATTTACCAATTAAAGGGTTTACATAATCAACTAAATAAATTTCATCTTTGGATCTTGTAGTTTGTCCTTGAACTTTACAGGATGAAAAAAAAGCGGAAGCAATCACATAAGCAACTACTAATGATTTAAAGCTATATTTTATTTGAGTCATAATCTGTTTTTTTAATACGTTACAAGTACAGTTGTGGGTTTTGATATTTTTGCAGTAACGATATTGTTTTTATAAATCCAACTGGTAACCCCTGCAACCACTTTTGGTTTTTTAGTGCTGTAAAAATCGATTTCTGCATTTTGAAATACATTTTCTATAGTTACTTTTATCGATTGATTTTTTGATTGATAAGGAACTAATTTAATTTTTTCTGCATAGCGAACTCTATGTAAGTAGGGTTCTATTTCTTTTTGAAGCGGAGATATAATAATCTCTAATTTATCAGAAATATGATTCCTTATTTTACCAATTTTTATATGTTTTTCTAAATACGTTGCTGTTGCATTTCTAACTTGCCATTTCATATTGGAATGACGCACAAGATAAGTAACTCTTTTATTTCCAGAGGTCGAAATCTCATTGATACTTCTTGTTTTCAAGGGCTTGTCTAACTCTATTTTTTTGATATCCCCTTTTGCTAAAACACCAGATGTTTGGTAGTTTTTAGTATCAATAATTACACCGGCATCTACTGTGTTTGACGTTGAATGCTCTTGTTCTAGTTTTAAATATTTAATATCTACATCTGTATTCATCCCTGTAAAAGAGGCTTCTACTGCAATATTTACTAAATTATCACTTTGTGGATTACTGTAAATGGTATCAAATTCGGGCAAGTTTGGCACCTCTAACAAGCAGTCTAGTTGCTGACTTCCTTCTACTAACATTATTTCATCTGACTGGACAATTCGCAATTTACGTCCGTTAATATCATATATGTGCAAACGCAACCATAAACGTTGTTTGCCTTTCTCCCCTTTTACATCTAAATCGATGCTTGCCTTGTATTTTTGACCTAAAGGACATCTGTAATAGGAATATTTATCATAATTATCTGAAGGCATTGTTAAGGTAGTCCACCAATTATCATTTGCTTTTAAACGAATTCCAGGATTTGTATATTCGAAACCTGCGTTTCCATGATTCACCTTGGCAGCGAACAAAATTTTATCTAATCCGTGATACGCAGTTCGTTCTGTGTATTTTGTCATGGCGTGATCATCATTAATAATAGCACTATTGCAGCCTGTTAAAAATAATTCTGATTTAGTATTCTCACCTACGTGATGATGATATGCAGGAATACGCTCTCCATTTACAGCACCACCAACTCCATAACTATAGGCAAAATTTGCTTTATTATCAAATGTGGTTTTAACATCAAGGGTTTGACTTAAAGACACATCAAAAGAATCTAAAAACATATCTTTTTCTGCAGAATAACATTTTACGATTAGCTTGTCTTTTGTAATTTCGAAATACACACCACCAATACCATATTTCCCTCTACTAGGATCAAAACCTCCAATTCTTCCATTTGAAACAAACAACATATCTTCTTGTTTTACAACTTCAAAATTATGATTATGACCGTGCATCCAAGTAATAATATTTGGATTTTTCTTAAATACTGCCAGCATTTTATCACTATCCATTACACCTCTATACCCATTTTCATTCCCTGTTGTTGTGCCAATAATGTTATTGTGCGACAACATTACAATGGTTTTATCTTTGTTTAATGCTAAATCTAAATCTAACCAATCCCAAGCTTCTTCAGTAATATAGACAGCTCTAATCAATTGCGGAAAAGAGATAAAATGAATGCCTTGCATATCAAAACTATAATAAGGTCTGCAAGTATTACTACCCATAATATTGGAGCGCATTTCTGGATCATCATCTTCATTTGAACGCAATTCGTGATTGCCAATTACATAATAAAAAGGAATTTGCTCACAGCCCCCCTGTATAATATCTACCCAATCTTTTCTTGCTTTATGTGGATTTCCATTATTATGATGGTCATTATGATGTGCATCTCCTGTATCCAAAAAGATATCTAAATCTGGAAATTTTTTCATAATATTTTTAACCGCTGTTGCTTGTTCCTCGATAGGGGGTTGCATTTTATTTACCCAACCAAAATGAGAATCTGAAACAATAAATCCTTTAAAAGAATCTTTTTTAGCATTGTTAAAATTAGTTGATGCAATAACTCTTGGAGTTATAAATGCAGCAGCAGAAAACATTAAAGTTGATTTTATGAACTTGCGTCTTTTCATTATACTATTGTGCTTTTTAGATTAAACAATTATAGGATGTTTTATTGGTCTCAAATAGAGTTTAAAACTCTGCCTGTCGGCAGACAGGTATGCACTTTCAGTGCATCTCGCTTAAGCTTCTTAATTTTTTTTTTGCCACAGATTCACAGATTAGAAATGATTTAAAAATCCGTGAATCCGTGGCAAAATTTCACTGATCAATTTGTATCTAACCTAGCAGACTTATAGTCTGCCAAACCAAATCTATGGACTGGAAGTCCATAGTGGTTTAGTTACATTAATTTTCGTTTTAATACGCCATTATAATGCTTAGAGTTATTTTTTTGCAACCACTCTAATAAGCAACTTCTTAATTCTTCTGCTTTTTGTTCGTATTGTTTTTTATTGGGGTTTATCCCTAATAAGTTATTCATTTCATACGGATCTTTATTCAAATCATATAAGGCATTTAAGACCTTAGAGTCTTCTGTATAAGGTACCATTAGCTTCCAACCAGCTTTAACAATCATATAATTTGGAGATGTAGGGCCGTTATAATCCCATTCTGTAACAACATATTCCCCATGTTTTGTTGCTTTACCCTCAATTAAGTCTCGTAAGCTTTCGCCTTCCGATTTATAGTTACCCACTTTTAGATAATCCATAATAGTAGCAAATAAATCGACGTTAGAAACATACCCATTAACGGTTGTGTTTTGTTTAATTTGATTTGGCATGTTTATAATTAATGGCACATGAGATGATTCTTCATAAAACACATTTTTCTCCCGCATGCCATGAGCTCCAAGCATTTCGCCATGATCACTCGTGAAAATAATCAAAGTGTCATCCGCAAGTCCAGTCTCATCTAACTTGTCCATGATTTTACCCATCCAAACATCTATCTCTTTTATTAAACCATAATAATTTGAAATCATGTATTTAATTTTTTCCTCGTCTGCAAACTCTGGTAAATTTTTTCTTCCATTAGCATTTGAATAAGGGGAATTCGTCATATCATCATGAATACTAATGGGTGCCTTCATATCCTGTGCAGGATACATACCATAATAAGGCGAAGAGGGAATCATGGGTGCGTGTGGAAAATGGAATGATGCCGTAATGCTAAAAGGTTTATTTTTAAGACGCTCAATAGCATCTATCGTCTTTTTTGCATAAAAAGCGGTAATAGTTTGTTCTTGAGGAATGGAAGATTTACCATGAAAGTTGGGTTGTGAAAACTTTTTATCTTCTTTTTTTACCTGTTCATACGATTTGCCAAAATTCACGTCCAAAGGGTCTGGAGTATAAGGTCTTTGAGTGAAATTATCTAATAATTCATCGCCTTGAGGCTCTCTTTTTGGATAGACTTCATCAAGATAATCTTTATACATATGACTTTGACCTTCAGGCCCAAACATATATTTTCCATTTTTCGAATACTTATTTGGATTTTTATAAACCGCAGCATGAGCTGTGAGTACATGCCATTTTCCATAATATTCACAATGATAACCATTTTCTGTAAGAATTTCATCGAATGTTTTCATTGTCATTACGGGTTCGTCTTTATAGTAATAGGTTTTATCATTAGTGGTTACTCCGTTCGTGCCTATGGTCGTTCCTGTTAAAATGCATGATCGTGTTGGCCCACAAACGGCAACTGGGGTGTACGCGTTTTTAAAATAGGCACCTTGTTTTGCCAATCGGTCAAGATTTGGAGTTTCTAAGACGGTATTTCCAGCACTACTTAAAGCATCATACCGTTGTTGATCCGTAATGATGAAAAGGATATTTTTCTTTTTTTGTGCCTGGAGACTTCCATGTATTTGAATTAACAGAAAAATATTTAATGCTAATTTTAAACTAAATTTCATATTTGAATTTATTGTTTTATATAATTTAACCTTCGGTATTTATTTTCTTTATTATCGGTAATTAACTCAAACATGCTGCTATTATTTTTCCTTAAAAAAAACAATCGTTCTTTTTGGTTTTCTGTTATTATTTTTATGGAATCATTTTCGATGGTGTAATTAAACTCTTTCACATTATTATTGTTTTTTTGTTCTCCTTTACCATTAGGTTTAAAAACTAAATCTTCATTATTAAACTTCCATGAACCAATAATTTTACTTTCGGTGATATCTTTTGTTGGATACTGATTTTCTAATTGTTTATCTAATGCGATTTGGATTGTTTCAATATTTTTGTTTTTAATCTTGAATTCACTAATAAAGAGAGTTGCAATTTCTAGCACACTCTTTTTGAAAACATCTGGATAAGCAGCACTTAAGCAGGTGTGATTAATGTCATCATAGAGCACAACCTTGGCTTTACCACCGGCTTCTTTAATCTTTTCGGCAAATTTTATACTTTGCGTGTAATGACACAAGCGGTCTTCTTTTCCGTGCAACAAAAGTGAAGCAGGTGGGTTTTCTTTTAAATTATAAAATGCAGATGCCATTTTACTTTTTTCCGTGGTATCCAAGCCATAAATTTTTCTTGCTTCAGCACTGGGAAATGGAGATTCTTTTTCATCATGGTCCACTAAATTATACATTCCCTCTGAACCTATATAAACCATGCAATTTGGATATTTTTGAGCCATTACTGCAGATAATGTAGATCCCGCCGAAGCACCACCAAAACCAATTCGGCTAGTGTCAGCGTTAAATCTATCTGCGTTGTCTAAAAACCACTTAACACTAGATTCCAAATCATTTATTGCATCGGCAAAAGTGGCATTATTTCCTTTGCAGCGATAGGCTAAGCCAACATAAATAATACCCAGTTCATTAACCAAGAAGTTTGCATCTCCAGAGATCGTTGCTGGAGGGACTTCATTTTGTGTGCCTCCATTCCAGCCTCCACCATGAACAAAAAAGAAAATAGGGCTTTTCTCTATGCTTTTTTTTGGCAGTTGAATTTTTATCGGTATATCATAACCACCCGCTTTTGTAGCTATAGTGTCTATTGTTTTTTGAGCCGTGCTATTTATAACAAAAAAGCAGGCTATGATTGTAAGTATTGGTTTTATTGCTCTCACACTATTAGTTTGTAAATTCATTGTAAGGTCTTTGTGGAAAGGATTTCAAGATTTTAGCTAGAAGTTTTTTCATTTCTTTAGCTTCTGTTTTATTTTTATCAAAGACATTTTTTGTTTCTAAAGAATCTGTTTTCATATCAAATAATTGATTTTTTTCAAAATAAAAAGGGTTATGTAACGCAGCCTCGTGACCTAGGTGACCATTGCTTAAATAATAAGGCAATTTAATTTCTGTGTTATTCCATCCTTTAAATAGGACTCCATTATCTATCTTGTTCTGTGTTTTTTCATCGTATCTAACCGTAATGTATTTCCAGTCTTTTGTTGCTACACCCCTTGCAAAACCCAATTCGAAATACAAATAATCATGCACCGATTTACTATTGCCTTCAAGTACATTTTTTAAACTGACACCATCTATTTTTGTTTTTACTTCTTTTAAATTTACTCCTGCCAATTCTAAAAAAGTGGGGGTGTAATCTATGTTTTGAACCAACTCATAATAGTGGGAATTTGGTTTTATGCCGGCTGGCCAATGCATCATCAAGGGTACTTTTGTTCCACCTTCATAGAGAGTAGTCTTTCCTCCATTATAATTACCATGATCTGAAGTAATAACAATTAATGTATTTTCATAAATTCCCGCTGCCTTTAATTTATCCACAACTGCACCAACAGCATGGTCAAACCACCTTAACCAAGCTTGCGCTTCCTCCTTACCTAAAGATTTTACTTCCTTTTTTATTTCTTCTCTTGTGGGCAAATAACTGTAATCTGCATCCAAATAACCTTCTCCCGTAAATTTCGGGTTAGCGTCTAATCCATGTACAAATTTTCCATTTTTCTTAATCCAGGGTGCGGGACCATGAGGAACAGTTTCACTATAATACAAGAAGAATGGTTCCTTTTTATTTTGATCTATAAAATTTAGGGCCGCTTTATTCTTCCATTCAACATTGTGAACATTCAACGAATCGTTATATAATTCCCTTAAATTGGCTGCATAAATACCTTCGGCATAGTCAAATCCATATTCTTTTATCATTCTGGACCATTCCTTATGATTGTGGGCCATGGCTTTCGAAACCGAACTGTCATTTGGATCTGATTTTTTATCGTAGTCTATAAGTCCGTTATTTTTCCAATTTTTATTTTTCTCCAATAACTCATGTTCTATTACATGACTTTTCCCTACAAAACCTGTTTTATAACCTGCCTTTTGAAGCAATTTTGGCAAATTATCGGTATTTATTTCTAATTCGATATTGTTTTCAACTCTTGACTGTTGACCGTATGGATATTGTTTCATAAAACTTGGGCCTTCAGATCTGCCAGCATAACGCCCCGTTAGCATAGTATATCGACTTGGGGAACAAACGGAACTCGACACATAAGCCCTATTGAATACTAAGCCATTTTTTGCTAAACCATCAATAATTGGAGTATGTACGGAGCTATCACCATTAAAACCAAAAGGATGTGATTGTACTTCTTTATCCGAATCTTTTGGAACTATAGCGCTTTGATCATCAGTCATAATAAAGATGATATTTGGCCTTTTACTATTTTGGGCCAAAATCGGGTTACTATTGCTAACTACAACTAAAATTAGCAATAGTATTAATTTATGTTTAGTCATTTTTATTTAATTTTTTTTTATTAATTTTTGTTTTCCAGTATCTGGAACTGCTTTTTCAAATTTACTATAATAATTTCGAAGCTGCTTTATAGAATTCTTATACTTAACATTTTCAATTCCATTATGTGTTTCTAAAGAGTCCCTATTTCTATAAAAATACATGTCTCCAAATTTTCTATAATCCGTTTTGTGAATATTTATCTTTACATTCCAACCTTTATTAGCTCCTCAAGATAAATAATGTTTACCAAATAGGTAGTATAGTTATTATATTTGAAAATGATTGGGCAACACTGTTGTTTAGCGATCCTAAAGTCCTTGGATATAAGTTGTAGCTCTAGAAAATGTTCACCCATTCTACGGATTTGACAATAAAAGTAGTTACATATTTAGATTATCATTAGAAGCTTTTTTGTTTACTATTTTAGATACTAGTACTAAACGAAAAAATAATAAACTACCTCGGGGCAGAGCCCCTTAGTTATTTAAAAAAAAACAGATTTCACAAATTTGCACAGAAAAATCTGTATTAATTTGTGAAATCTGAGTCAAAAAATCGAAGCAGAGCTTCGAGGAATTAAACCTAAAGAGATTAAAAAGGAGGTTAATATTGGCATAAAATTTATTAATTTCCTCATCCTAATTTAAATTAATTTGATGTTTTGAAAATTTGTGGGATACTTTCTTCACTAGTTCCCCAAGTCTTATTTGGATACGATCCCATTTCTAATTCTAAAGTTCCTCCATTAACAAGATCTTCATGTGTAAACCAAGGGCCTTCTAAATTTTTTCCATTCAAAGAGGCTTTTTGAATATACTTATTTTTTTCACTACAATTTGGAGCATTGATAGCAAACACCTTTCCATTTGGTAGGTTAATTTTAATTTTAGAAAACAAAGGGCTACCAATAGTATAAATAGGAATACCAGGAGTAATTGGGTAAAACCCCATGGAAGAAAATACAACAAAAGCTGACATCCCACCACCATCTTCGTCACCAGGTATTCCAAAAATGTTATCCTTAAACCATGTATTTAAAAGCATACGTGTTCTTTTCTGGGTTTTCCAAGGTGACTTCGTTAAATTATACAAATATGGAATATGAAAACTAGGCTCGTTACCCATAGAAAATTGCCCTACAATACCTGTAAAGTCTGGAAATTTAGCATTTAAAGCATAAACACTTCTACCTAAATCTTCTCTAAACATCCGATCCAAACGTGCTTCAAAAGTGTCACGACCTCCCATTAATTTTTGCAAACCCAAAATATCTTGTTGCACATTCCAAAGATAGGTCCATCCATTATTTTCATCATAATAATCTCTTCCTCCCATACCGCCGTCAAATTTTGGATCGATATTAATCCAATTTCCAGCTGCGTCTTTAGGCATAAAAAACCCCTTTTCTTTCCAATATAAATTCTTGTAATTTTTTGCTGTTTTTGAAAAATACTCATAGTCTTGCTCTTTACCAAGATCTTTAGCAAGTTGAGCCAATGCCCAATCATCATAACTTTGGGCAAGAGTAACTGCAACAGCTTGTCTTTTTTCAAAACTATCAACTAAAGGTTCTGTTTCTGTTTCGCCTGGATGGAGCGCTGGGAAATACCCTAACTTTAAGGCTAATTTATCTAAAGGGGAAGCTGCTCCCAAACGCCATGGCACCATGGTTCCCTCTAATGCATTTTTTTTCATGGCTTCATACGCAACATTAATATCAAAGTTTTTAATGCCTTTTCTATAAGCATCTAGAATCATAATTGTGGAGTGAAAACCATTCATTGGTGGGACATCACCATGTATTTGAGGAAATTGTGGCATCCATCCTGATTGTTGATACATCCTTACATAGGAGGCTATCATATCAGACTCCATATCAGGCTGCAGTATATATCGAAGCGGGTGTAATGCTAAAAAAGTATCCCAAACCCAATCATCAGAATAGAAATTTTGCTCTCCTTTATGAATTTTTTTATCATAATTACTGTAATATTTACCCTCTTCGGTAATATTTATCATTCTTTCATAACTACGGTATAAAGCAGTGTAAAATGATCTTCTATGAGCTTCAGTTCCTCCTTCTACTTCTATTTGATTTAAAACATTGGACCACTTATCTTTTGCGTTATTTTTAACTTTTTCAAAATCCCAATTTGGTATTTCTTTTTCCAAATTATTTTTAGCCTGCTCTATACTGATAAAAGATATTCCGTATTTAAAATTGACTTGCTTAAGTTCTGTATTATTCCATGTTATCCATGAATTGGTACTATTTTTTCCTGTTTTCACTTGTGTAAAATCACCTTTAACATCAAAAACACCATACGCATAAGCTTTCATACCTTCAAATGATTCTGTACCTGTAAGCGAACCGTCTTCGTTAAGTTGCCAATCTACCCCGTTTAATTTTTTAAGAAACAACTTTCTTAATTCTTTATCACCATAATTAAAACGGTAAAAACCTGTTTTTTCTCCAGGAGAAAACTCAAGAGTAATATTAAAATCTTCAAGCCAAGTAGAATAATAATACGGGTGGGCTATTTCTAGTTCTTGATCCCAAGCAGAAATAGGCACTAAATTTTCAGGTACATTTCCTGACACCGGTAGTAAACTAAAAAGAGGATCAGATCTGTGTTTTCTTGTGGTCAACGGGAATGATTTTATTTGATCATCCTTATAATCTTTTCTATCAGGATACATCCGAACCATTGAATTTGGCAAATGTATTCTAGTTTTTGTTGGTTCTAAAAAAGGAGCCACGCCTCCAATTTGAGGATCTACATACTTTAGGTTGTCAATTATTTTCATTTGCGTATAGGCTGAATTACTAGATAAAAACACTAGCACAATGACTAAAAATTTCATGTAATTAATACCGGATATGTAGCTGAATTTTTTCATTTTATGAAAATAATAAAGATTTTTACTGTTTTTTTGAATACGTTGGTTGTGATTCTGATAATGGAATTTCTTTACGCAGCATTTTTCCTGCTTGACCTGTGAGCCATAAATAGTAATCTGAAGGCACACCTTCTTCATAGCTAATAAATTTAGAGGCACCAACAGGCGGATTATTTGATACTTTAAAAATAGCTGTACCTTCGTCTATTTCATCAAACATGGCGACGTAGATAGTTTTTATGTCTGCTGATATTGCATTGTAAATTTGTCTCCATAAAAAATCACCTTTTAACCTTGGAACGATGTCAAAGTTTTCTGGCTTATCTTTTAAGTTTCCTGTGCTAAATCCTGGGAAAACAACGGGCATATACAATAAATTGTTAGCATCACACCATTGTTTGTCTTTTACTATTTTTTCTAGTTTATGTTTATCAACACCTGCTAAATTTCTATACCTCATAGGTGTCCAAGGGTGAACGATATCTGCCATTTTGATTACTTCATGAAGTTTAGGATCTGAATTCGCATCATTTTTAAGTTCTCTCCAATGAGTAGGCACTCCTAAAAGCACTGTACAATTTCCATATACTGGGTCGTTTTTGAAAAAATCAATCAATGCTATTACATTTTCAAAAGTGTAGTCTCTGTTTACAAAACCTACTCCCCAAATTGAAATTACCGCTTTTGATTTATAGGTTAAAATATTGGGGTTATTTGGGTTGTTTAGTTTGTATTTATCTACCAATTGTTTCCAATCGTTAATTGTATTTTGCACTACATCTCCTGATTTGCTTCCAGATAAATCGTACATGACACTAATTAATCGATTATTATTTTTAGATGCGATAAAACAATTATCAAAAACCTTATTTAAATTGTTTTTTATTTTTTCATTTTTAAACCCTGTTGTAAACCTTTGAACAAAAACACCATCAATATCATAGTCTTTCATCCATTCAAAATGTCTATTTACCGTTTTTGGGTTTGCAGAACTAAATACATAAGCTGGTTTTCCATCTTTATGAACAAAGGATGTTTTATAAAGCTCGTCTTTATCAAATTCAGATACGTCTGGCCAATATTCTATTGTTGCACTTCCGGGTTTAAAGCCTTGTTTTCCATTGTAATGTTTCCAACCTAAATCTGCACCATCATTTTGTGCATTAAACCAACCTTGATAGCCACACAAAACTTTTCCGATTATGGAGTTATTTGATGCAATCTTATTTTTACCAGTATTATTAGTTATTTCCTTGCTAGTAGCACTGCTTTTAACTATTCGACCGCAGCCAAAAGCGATGCATCCAAATAATCCAACTATAATTGCCAATTTTTTCATGTAGTACTTTGTATTGTATTTAAAGTTATATGTAATTGCTTTGCCTATTGGCTTTCAATCGGGCTACATATCATCATTAGTCTTTGCAGCCTTTTTTTGATTATGTCCCTTTCATGAACATAAGTACTGTATAAGTAGTAAAATCAAACTTATTAAAATTTGACTTTACTCATTTTTTAATAATCTAATACTTTGAGTATGTAATTAATTTAATTTGAATTCTGCCCTAATAATTTTGATGTACTCATCTCCGTAGGAGGTCGCAGATTCTATTTGTGTATTAAAATTCCAATTGTTAAATGAATCTATTAAAACTAATTTACTGGTTCCTGAAGCTCTTCTGGCAATATTGCAATTCGCTTTGAACCAATCTGCATTTTTCGCAATAGCATAAGCGGTACTTGATGCATTATTAATTTTAGGATTATAAGATGGCGAAATAGTAGGTACAAATTCGATATTGTATTTAGCTAATGTTGTTTTATGGTTGTATTCTATACCTGTTTTGGGATCTATATAGCTTGTCCAGGCTAAATCTACATATTTGTGAAAATACTGTAACCTGTCATAAAAAACAAGTTCAATATTTGCATAATTAGTAACGGTTAATGCATCAACACAATCCTCAAATCGATTATCTTTTCCAGTAACTTCATCACCAAAGAACTTTAAGGTAGGTGTCCATTCTAATTGCATACCTATCAAATACAATTCAACCCCAAGTGTAGCCATTTCATTCCTTAATTGTAGGTATAATGCAGGATTGTTATTTGAAAACAAATTATAACTATTATTCATATAAACTACCGATTTCCCATTAATCTTCATATAATTAGATTTTTGGAAATACGGTAACATTAACTTAAAATCATCTATAAATTTAGTCACCAAACCTTTATTTTCAATTGTATTAGCTATACTTAATCCCATATTAGCAAAATTATAAGAAAAAGCAAACTTCATGTCATTTGCATTTGAAGCCGTTTGTAAATTATCTATAAAACCCTTATCTTCATTATATTGTGCGATAGCATTAGAAGACCTTAAGTTAAATATAAAGAAATCGACACCCGCAGTTTGGGCTTGTATAACATGTTTTTCATACGTTATTGGATCCCCACTATTTCCATCGTATATTCCTATTGAAGGCGTTTCAATTGTGAGAGGATTTCTAATGAATTTGGTGTAAATAGCCCCAACAGTGTAATTCGTAATAACGGGCACTATAGGAATTGGTTTACTATATATATTATCTTCTAATAAGATGGCTTTATCTTCTGTACAAGAAAAAAGAAGCAATCCTATCATTAATAATGCACTATTTTTAAATATTTTCATGATAATTTAATTTTAATTTTCAATGGTTTTTATTATCGTATACGTTGTTTTTGTGGGAGTTGTTCCTGTCCCTTTGACAAGTCCTGCAGCGGTAAGATCATTCTCTGATTCTCCATAAAACCTACGAGCAAATTCTTGATTAAATACTGCTGGTAGATCATTCCAATAATTTGGTGTATATAGGGGGGCTTTATTCATTTTCAATGGTGTACTCATTTGATTTCCTCCTAAAGCCTGAATGGCTGCAACATAACCTGCATTATTCAAACCAATTTCAGAAATTGGATAAACCATTCTTTCTGGTATATCAGTAAATTCGGTTCCAAATGATGTATCAGGGCTAAAGTTTGGAATTAATGGCAAGAGTCTGGTGCGTTTTTGCAAACACCATATATCATGACCTTGATTATAAGAAGTTAACCAAAGCTGTCTTGCAATCTTGTCCATAGGATCCGTTGATATACCACTGGTTACAATACCAAACAAGTCTTTATCACCTATACTTGAAGTCCCCCATTTAACACCATCCCTTGCTTTATAGGCAGCAGCTCCGGAAGATACTCCGTATTGTTGAAATGAAGCGTCTATCCCTGCATAATAATAATCTTCTACCGTTTTACTCCCGCCCCAACCTTTTAATTTGGCTTCGGCGAGCATGAAATTCAGCTCCGCGAAGGTTACGATGTTAAACTTCATGTCTTGGGCCATAAATAACAACTTACTAGGTTTACTATATCGGTTATTTGCTATACCATTCAAAATGTTTTTACTTGGATTTAAATTCCAGTCTGAAAGAGCTACTGTACCACCAATAGGTCTTCCAAAATAAGGAAGCATATATTTAACAACCACTCTTTGTCCAGTAGTAGAACCAGACTTAGAGAGCGTATCCGTAATTGTAATTGGATTAGTTGATGGTTCAGCTATAACTTTTAATCTTGGATCATAGTATGTTTTCATATTCAAGATATAGTGAAAATTTACAAAGGGAACTACATCCTCCTGTGCCGGTACATTCACATAACGATTATAATTAAACGACCAATTCTCTAAAATAGTTTCCCATTTCATGGCAATGTTCTCTGTATTGGAAGAAATTAGTCCTGCTTCATTGGCCATAACTTCTGTGCCGTGTTTCTCAGCTAATGCTGGAAAACCTACAGCTATCCGTAAGGCGATTTTTAAACGCAAAGTGTTTGCAAATTTTTTCCACATCAGATTGTTACCATTAAAAACGGGATCTTTAGATAATTTATCCCCCGTTACACTAATACCGTCACCCGCAGCTTTTAACATATCCATTATGTCAATATAAATAAATTCCTCACTGTCATAAGTTGTTGCAGTGCTTGATCCTAAAGCATCAGTATAGGGAACTGGACCGAATGTAGAAACAAGTACAGAATACACATAACTTTTCCATATTTTAGCAATGTGCACTCGGTTTGCATATTTTGGATCGTCAGAATAAGTATCAATTATTGCTTGAGTATTCTTGAGGATATTTACATAAAAACGTTTCCAATAGGAATCTAATCCACTGTCTGTATAAAAAAACTTTGGAAACTGTCCTCCCTTTCCTCCATAGTAACTGGCATAATTATTATACATTTGATCATTCATATCTCCTCCTACAAGATCTACAGTGCTTTTTACAGCACCAGCGAACAAGGCTTCTGGTGTTGCATCATTAAAATTATTTGGGTTTTGATTCATTTCTTCAAAACCATTCGTGCATGAAAACATCCCGATTGCTAAAAAAGCTACCAGAAATACTTTGCTTATATATTTATTTTTTTTCATTTTGTTTGAATTAAAATCCTAGGTTAATATTTATTCCAAGGGTTCGTGTGGGCAAAAAAGAACCATATTCAATTCCTTGACCATTACCTGAAGTTGTTCCTGCTTCTGGATCTATCCCTTGAGGAGTATTTCTATAAATGGTCCATAAATCTCGCCCTACTAGAGAAAATTTAGCTCTTTTGAAAGGGCTACCCTTTAAAAATTTATTGGGAAAAGTATAGCCAAAAGTTATTTCTCTAAGTTTAACATAAGAAGCGTCATAAGTAAATCGCAGCTGATCATTCAATCCATCAAAGCCGTAGGTCTCTGGACTTATAAATGCGTTTGAATAAACTATGTTTCCATTTGCATCACGTTTCGCTACTAAATTACCATTTGCGTCAGTTGTTGAAATGGCTGATCCAGCATACTGTCTGCCTTTAACTCGATCAATATCCGCATAAGTATTTCCGTAAAGCCCTCTCCCAAAACGTTCTTCGTTGGTCTCACCCATAATAACGCTTGAAAATAAAAATTCATCTCTACCAGCATAGGTGTCTGCATGAGCTCCTTGGTTAACAGTCTTTAACATTGTACCTGAATACATCTCGCCTCCTATTTTCGCATCTAAAAGTACATTTAAAGAAAAACCATTATAACTAAACGCATTTTTTAATCCCCCTATCCAATCCGGTTGTGCATTTCCAAGAACTTGATTTTGCTTCCATGCAACGCGACCATTTTCTAATACTAATGGTATGCCTGTTTCAGGATCTCTTGCTTGAACATTACCTCTTAATTCTCCTAAGGGTTTCCCCACTTCGGCAAAAACATTCACGTTAAACCATGTTCTTAATGACAAACGATCTACCCCATCAATTAACGAAACAACTAAAGATTCATTCTTAGACCAATTCAAATCGACAGCCCATTTAAAGGAATTATCTATGATTTTTCCAGAAAATACAACCTCCATCCCTTTACTCCGTATTTCACCTGCATTAAAAAATTGACTGGAAAAACCACTTGTTGATGAAGTTTGAGCGGCAATAATTTGATTAATTGTAGAGGATTCATAATAGGTTGCACTCAAGGAAACTCTGTTTTTAAAAAGTCGCGTTTCGATACCAAATTCATTGGAAGAAGTTAATTCAGGCTTCAAATCTGAATTGTTTCTTGTGGTCTGAGAAGCCAACCATGCTGAACCGTTATACAACCCTCCGTATTGATAGTTTGTTATCGTATTATAGGGTTTGGTGTCATTACCCACTTGTGCATAAGAAGCCCTAATTTTTCCATACGTCAATATATCATTTTTGGGTATCAATTCTGAAAAAATAAAGCTTCCGCCTATAGAAGGATAAAAATAGGAGTTATTATTGCTAGGTAAAGTGGAAGACCAATCGTTTCTTGCTGTTACATCCATAAAATAGGTGTTTTTATAGCCTAAGGAAAGGGAACTAAACCCTGAATTTATCCTTTTTCGGGCATCGATTTCTATTACTTCTGGAATACCGTTAGAATTTGACAAACTCCTTACATCACGAACTAACAAGCTGTTTATTCTTGTTTGTCTTTGAGAAGAGGTCAAATCAAACCTATTAGCCCCTACTAAGGCAACAATAGAAAAATCTTCAAATTTCTTATTGTAATTTAAAATAGCTTCATAATTCCAGTTCTGGGTTTGGTTATTAAATGTTCTATAAAAACCATCCGGGTCATAAGCAGCTCCCATATTATTAAACTCTTCGCCCTGTACTAGATTTACGGAACCATTAACTTTTGATTTAAGACTAAGTCCCTTTAAAATTTCCCAATTTAAAGTAACATTTCCAATTAAATTATTAGCCTCATCTTGATTACTGTTTTCATATAAGTTCCAATAGGGATTTTTAAATGGACCATTTCCTGGGGCGGCAAAGGCTACATTATCATCCGTTTTATAAGGAAGTAAATTATCTTTACCCATATCAGGCAACATATACATATAATTATTTGCGGGATTCCGTTCGCTTCCATTTTGGTACGTCCGGTTTTTTACTTTATTGTTAGTGTATAATACACTTATGTCTGTAGTAAGACTTTTTGAAATTTTTTGCGATCCTCTAAAGGTTAGGTTATTTTTTTTCTGTACCTCCAAATTTTCCATAACATGGTCTCCAGAAGTATTGGCAAAAGAGAGTCTGAAAGAACCTAGATCTCCCCCTTTGTCAATGGCAACACTATTGGTTGTTACCACTCCCATTTGATATAACTCCTTAATGTTATTGGGTTTTGGAAGATATTTTGACGGCATTCCAGTGAAGCCCATAATATCTTGACCTAACATTAGAGCGCCATAAGCCCTATAGCTATTAATTCCAGCTACACTAGGTAAACCGGTGACAGGATCAATACCAGCAGCGCTAGATACTAATCGACCACCACTACCTGAACCATAAACATATTGGTAATAAGGATATTCTCTATTGGTAATATAAGATGAATTTGAATTGATGGTTACGCCTAAACTACTATTAGTTTTACCCTTTTTTGTTGTGATCAACACCACACCATTTGAAGCTCTCGAACCATATAGCGCAGCGGCATTTGGTCCTTTTAAAATATCTATGCTGTCTATATCGTCAGGATTAATATGAGATAATGGGCTACCGTAGTCAATGTCAGATACAGCGGTATTTTTACCACCATCATTCCAAACGGAAACGGAACCATCTCCTTGACCACTATCAAGAGCGATACCATCAATCACATACAAGGGTTGATTATCCCCTGTTACTGATGTAAGCCCTCTAATCACTACCCTAGTAGATCCTGTAGGAGTACCCGATTTTACAATTTGAACGCCCGCCGCTTTTCCCGATAGCGCATTTAAAAAATTGGTGGACCTAGCTTCTGTCATATCTTGGGTATCGATAGTTTGGGTAGCATAGGCTAAAGATTTTTTTTCTCTTTTAATGCCTAAAGCGGTAACGACAACTTCATCGAGTTGTTGTTGAGATTCTGACAAGGCAACATTAATGGTATTGGTTTGATTATTAAAAATCATATTTTTAGAGGTATATCCTATATAACTAAATACCAGAATTCCATTTTTAATTTTTCCGGTAGCTATTGAATAGTCTCCGTCAAAATTTGTTGTTGTGGCGGTATTTGAATCCTTAAGTACAACGGTTACACCTGGTATGCCTAAACCAGCTTTATCAACCACTTTCCCTTTGATTATTTTATCCTGAGAAAAAATTAGGATTGGAAACAAGAATAACAACAAAAACCATTTAATTTTAATCATAACTATTTATTTTTTTTATCATAGTGCCATTTTAATAACAAAGCAACAACTCTAACCTAATACCATCGTATTTTATAAATCAAGAAAATACAATAATAGCTTGATTTTGAAGGCTATTGACATTCATACACCTTTTGACTTTTCGACTTTAAACTTTTCGACTTACTTATTAAGATATCATTTACAAGTTACTATTGACAAGACAGGGTTTAGAACACTAAACCCTGACTTGTAAATTACTTAATTTATCTATTTAATTAATTACCAACTTTTTAGCAAAAGTTTTATTTCCTGAACCTTTAGCAACTAGAATATAAACTCCAGATTGTAAAGCACTTGCACTGATATTTTCCTCTTTACTAGCGTTTTTACGGGAGAGTACTTTAGCACCCATTAAATTATAAATTGCTAAAGAAACCGAATCGTCATTAGAACGAAGTACTTTTAAATTTTTTGTTTGAGAATTGTACGAAACAGAAAAATCAGCAGCAAATTCATTGTCTTTTACAGATAAAGTTAATCCCGATTGCCATGCGCCTGCATCGACACCAGCAGCTACAAAACCTATTGGTGAATTTTCACCAGCAACTGTTGGAGCAGTATAGGTAACTTTACCAAGTGCTTCATCAAATGTCAAATTGGAAGATGCTAAATTAGCAGCAGCGAGGGGGTCAAGACCGCCTTTTACAAATGTTTTAGAATTTGTTACAAAATCTATATTACTAGTTACCCACTGCCCTAAAGAATAAGAGAAAGTTTGTATGCCATGCGGCGCACTACCCCAGTCTGACGGACCACCTAGGGTACCATCAGTAGTATTTTTCACTTTATTACCATAAAACAAAGAATTTGTTACAGTAGTGCACACATTAACACTATTAGTGGGCGCTTCTGTTCTTATTGTTCCATAATCTTGGTTGGAATGTCCTATATTGTTTTGAAAAAAGGTGCAATGATACACAGTAACAACACCTGTACTAACAACATACAAAGCAGCTCCACCATATGCACCATTTGTATCTGTTGTACTATTTTTATAAAAAGTAGACCGAGTTATTGTAGCATTAACACCAGTGCCAACATAAATAGCGCCACCACTTCGTAGTGCTTGATTTTCTTTAAAAAGGCAATCCGTAATAGTTACAGTAGAATTAGTAATGTTAAGAGCACCACCACCTGTCGTAACGGCTGATGTCAAGGAATTACCTACAAACCTACAATTTTCAAAATTTATAGTAACACCAGTCTGATTGCTAAACAATACAGCTCCGCCTCCTGCTATACTAGAATTCTGCCCAGAAAAAATGATGTTTTTAAAAGTTACGTTTTGACCAACAGAAGCACCGTTGATTGTAAACATTCTTCCAACACCAGTTACACCAATAAAAGTAGAGCCTCCTGCATCACCTTCTATAGTATATTCGAAAGTTTTAGCTAAAGTTTGAGATCCAGGAGCAAATGCTCCTACAACCCTTAAAATATCGCCTGCTGTAGTTATTTCAGTTAAAGCAATAGAAAAAGCTGCTTTGTCATAGGCGTCAGCTTCACTTGTACCATTTTTAGCTCCTGCACCGGCAAAAGAAACCCAAACAGTTTTAGAATACAAACCACCCGTTAAAAATAAAGTAAGGCATAAAGTTAAAATTGTAATTTTTTTCATAATTGTTTTTTTTAGTTGGTTATATATAGTTTGAAGTTTATTGTACAAATTAAACGAGTGAACATTAATTATTTATTAATTATTGATTAATAATGAACTATTTTAATGAAAAAAAAATAAATTAATAAAAAATAGTGTGTTTTTTTTTTAGATATCTACTTTTATTTTAAAAGCCATACACGAATAAGTCATTAGGTATTCCATTTATTTTTAAAGGACAAAAAACCGAAAAAAACGATGACAATCGAAAAACACACAAGTATAAAAATACAAAATTAATAAACAATGCTACTTTCTAATGGGCATTTCTTGTTGTAGCGGCATTTCTTTTCGCAGCATTTTTGCTCCTTGTCCTGTTAGCCATAAATAATGATCTGAAGGAAGTCCCCCATTACTAACAAAATGGGATTGATCACTATTGGGAGGTGCGTTCGAAACTTTAAATATGGCGGTGCCTTCATCAATTTCATCAAACATCGCAACATAAACCATATTGGCTCCAGCCTCAATAGATGCTGTCATTTGATCCCAATAAAATTTACCCCCTAATCTTGGGATAGCATCATAAGCGGTATATCTTGCCAGTTCTGGTTTGGCTAGAGATAAATTTCGCCAACTAAACCCCGGACAAATTACAGGAACATAATCAATACCCTGATCTTTTGTCCATTTTATATCCTGTATGATATGATCTCTTAAATGATCTTTTATGTTGTGAACCAATGGAGTAAAACGTTGCACCATCCAAGGCATAACAATATCTACAGAGGCAATGATCTCATGTAAATAAGGATCAGGCAGACAATCTTTATTTAATTCTCTAAAATAAGTGGGAACACCCAATAAAACGGAACAGCCTCCATAAACAGGATCGTTTTTAAGAAAATCTATTAAACCATTAACACCTATTTTTCTTGTGTCATAAGGACGATCGGGAAATCCAACCCCCCAAATAGCCACTAATGGTTTGCCATTATGAAAAAGATAATTTTGATTTTTTCCTTGATTGGTGATTTTAAGTTGATCCACCAGCATCTTCCAGTCTTCGATTATGGCGGAACAATCTTCCCCTTTTGATTTTAAACCCGATAAATCATACATTAGAGCGATGGCTCTATTATTCTCATTTGCGGCTTGTAAAGCATTTTTAAGAATTACATCTTGGGGTTTATTAAGTTCTTTGTTTGCTCTTGCAACTCCAAAAAAACGTTGCATAAAAACCCCATCAATACCATATTCCTTCATCCATTTAAAATGCAAATCCGTAGTGCTTTTGTCGTAAGAACTAAAAACAGTAGCATTTTCGCCATTTGGATAGGTAAATGAAGTAGTATATGTTTTTTTATATTCGGAAACATCCGGCCAAACGTCAATAGTAACATTTTGAAAATCAAATTTCCCCTCTTTACCATAATGCACCCAGCCTTTTCCGGAGCCATCCTCTGGAGTACGAAACCAGCCTTGATATCCAGCCATAACTAGCCCTTTATAGGAAGGATAATTGCCCGGAAATCCATGTTTTGATTGAGAATAACCCCAATAAAATAGAAAAAAAAGAAAAAAAGAAAGAGTAAAATGTTTCATTGTCAAAGTGTATTTAGTTGATAGCCGTCATTCAGTTTAAAATTTATTCTATAATTACTTTTTTCACAAGTACACGATTATTAATTTTTATTCTTGCTAGATAAACGCCCTTACTTAAGGAATCAACAGGAACTTTTATCGTATGACTTCCTGAATCTAATTTTTTCTTGTCACTATTTTGCAAAACAGTTTGCCCCGTAAAATTAATTATAGAAATCCCAACCTCAGATGGATCAGGTAGAGAAAAATTAATATATACTTCTGAATCAGCAGGATTTGGATAGATCGTAAGACTGTTTTCTTCATTAAAATTATC
>NZ_JBJXDQ010000026.1:0-13293 GCF_046155325.1 Flavobacterium sp. | reverse complement strand
TGCCGTTTTCAATAATTAATCCCTTTACCATTTCTTGATAAAAATCTAAATTTGGCGTTCCTTCAAGCATTAATCTCCATTCTTCGGCAAATCGCATACGATCACTTTGAACTCTTGGCGACCACATTGCAGGGCCTTTAGATTTATTCAACATTTTGAACTGAATAGCCGTATTGTCAGATACTATTCCTGAATAACCTCCTAGAGCATCAATCTCGCGAACTATTTGTCCTTTGGCAATTCCTCCCATGGCAGGATTACAAGACATTTGCGCAATGTTTTGTAAGCTCATAGTTACCAAAAGTGTTTTAGAACCTAGATTTGCGGCAGCTGCTGCTGCCTCAGAACCAGCGTGTCCAGCCCCAACAACAATCACATCATACTCTTCATCAAACATAATTTAAGATTTAAGATTTGCTTTAACAATTTGGAATGAGTCTTTTCAAAATTCGAATTTTAACAAGCTTATATTAATGGTTGTTTGTTCCACGTGAAACAATCTTTTGTTATATAAAAAACGGAAAGCGATGTTTATTGTTTCACGTGGAACAAAGCGATTTTTTCATCTTCTTTGTTTCTCATTAGCAATTCATCTTTTTGGGATTTGTCTTTGTAACCGCAATAATGTAATATGCCATGAATTAAAACCCTTTGAAGTTCTTCTTCAAAAGTAACGTTATAATCCTTGGCGTTATCGGCAACTCTTTCTACAGAGATAAAGATGTCTCCATGTATTTCGTTGCCCATACAATAATCAAAGCTAATGATATCGGTTAAGGTGTCGTGTCCCAAATGCTCAAGATTTATTTTATGCAAATACACATCATCACAAAAAACAAAGTTAATCTCACCTTCTTTTTTGTTTTCAGATACAATAACTTGATTAATCCAAGAAGAAATTAAATCCTCAGATGCTAATTTAAAATCGGTCTCGTAATTAAAATGGATCATTATTTATTAAAATATTCTTGAACTTTTTGATTAAAATTCGAACGCAAAGGTAAGGATTGTCTATTTAATATTTCTATACTCTTTAAATAATCCAAAATAGCTGGTGGCAATGAATTTGACTGATTATTAAACTCTTTTTTATTAGTTTCTGATTGACGTTTATTCTCTTGTCCCTGTTGTTGGATAGCTGTGTTAAGTTTTAACAATTCTTGCTTAACATTTAATATTCTTTGTAATACTTCGTTCTTAAACCCTTTGTTTAATATTTGTTTTTCTATTTGCTTCATTTGTTCTAAAGCATTTTGTCCGTTGCCTCCCATGCCTTTTTTGTCTAATTCGTTTTGCAAAGCTTCTCTAAGTTGCTTTTGTTCCTTATAGATCTCCATGATAGCCTTGGCGTCTCCTTCGCCATCCTCGCCTTCTTCTCCGTTTTCACCTTTCTGTCCGTTAGGACCCGTCTTTCCATCATTCCCTTTTTTTCCGTCTTTTCCATCTTTACTAGGATCTTTTCCATCACCTGGTTTAGGTCCTTTTTTAATGCCTTCTTTCATTTTTTCACCAAGACCTGCTTGTTTTTTTATTATATCTGGCAACTGCATTCCTTCTTCACCTTGTCCTGGCTTTGGTTTACCAGCGCCTGGCATTGACATAGACATCTGCATATTATTTAAAATATCCGATAAGAAATCTGCTAATTTATTGGCCGATGAGACTGTATATTGCTGGTGTGATACCCCTTTAGCTATTTGACCATCAGCTATAATTTCTAATGATTTGTCTAAATTATAAAGTGCGTTTCCAACTTCTTTTGTGATATTTTCTCCAATTTTTGGATTGCGTAAAGACATCGCAAAGAGACTGTCATCAATATGTTTAAACTGCAATTTTAAATCTTGTTGTGTTTTTAATTTTTTATTAAATGCTGGAGAACCAATACTAAGGTTTTTAAATTTAGCCATAACATCTTCTTGACTGAATGAAAACGCAAGTAAATTATCAAGAACTTGTCGCATCATAGCAACATCTTCTTCTAATTGCTCCATCTCGCCTTCTTGCATGCCTTCATCCATTTTTTGGGCCATTTGCTTCATTTTTTTGGAAGCACTTTTTTGTTTAGGTTTCGCTTTTTCTTTGCTGCTGTTTTGAAGCTCTTCTGAGGCTTTTTTTAAATCTTCATCAATGCTTTTCTCGCTATCTTTATCCATTGGGATGTCTAATGGCTTTTTAAGTTCTTTATTTTCTTTATCCAATTCTTTTAATTCTTCTTGAATCTTATCAAAGGTCTCATTAATTTCATCTTGAGATTCCTTAATATTTTCTTTTTCTTTATTGGACAATTCTTCTTGCTTCTCAGCGAGTTTTTCAAGTTTGGCTTTTAATTGTTTAGCTTTTTTCTCTACATAATATTTCTTTGTAAGCTCAACTAATTGTTCTAAAGTTTTGGTTTGGTTTTTAGAGTTCTGCTTGAACTTTTCAATTTTTTCAATTAAATCTTCTTTCTTAATCTTTTCGTTAAGCTCTTTAAGTTCGTCTAATAGTTTCTTGTTTTTCTCTAAATCTTTATCAACGTTTTCTAATCTTTTTTGTAATTCGTCTTTAAATTCGTCTTTTTTATCGGTTATGGTTTTGTCAAGATTCTCTTTCATTTTTTCAGCAAATTCTTGCATCTTTTTATCTTGCTGTTCTTGACGTTTTAAAAATTCATTAATTTTTTGTTGGTCTTTAAATTCAAAGTTTTCTTTCTCTTTTCCAGATTTTTGAATTTTTTCTAATTCAGATATTTGTTTGTCTTGATTTTTAAGCGACTTTTCTAAGCTATTGATATTACTGTTTTGTTCTTGTAATTCTTTATCTTCTTTTTCTTCATTAGTTTCAATGCGGTTAGAAAAAACAGAAGATTTAGTACTTTTAAAGTTATGAATAGCGTCGTTATCATAAACTTCAAAATAGTACTCATAGTTTACTCCTTGTTCTACAGGAAGCGATCCAGGGAAAGAAAAAACAAACTGATCGTACAAAGGAGATTTGATATTAATAACACCTCGTTTTAGGGTCTTAGGATTGTTTTTAGGGTAGTAAACAACCTGGAGTTTATATAAACCATAATCATCTGAAATTTTGCCCAACACATAACTTTGTGTAGTTTTTAAACTGTCTGGGGTTTGTTCGACATTGATTATTGGAAATTGATCTTTAACTATTGAAAGCTGATAATTCAGTTGTTCATAGTTATTAACTTTGGTGTTCGAAGTAAGTATTTGATATTCAGTATTATTAGTAATGGTTTTTGAAAACTGAAAGCTGTTTTCAACTTTAAAAAATGAATAATTGGTAGTTAAGTCATTCCAAACAATCTGTTGGGTATCATGAGCATTAATATTCCATATTACTCGAGTTCCTTCGGGAACAATAGCATTTCCGTTTCCGCTTATTATTTCAGGTTTTTTATTCAAATAAGAAGGAAAATCTAGTCGCATTTCAAAATTTGCGATGGAAGGTACAGAAATAACATTCAGTTCAAATTCTTTTGATGAAACAGCATTAGATTCTAGGTGAAATAAGATATTGGAGGTAGGTTTCTCAATTTTAAATTGAAATTCACCAGGCTTTGTTTTTTCCATAAAATAACTTTCCTGTCCTATAAATATCATTGCGTTTTCAGGAATAACATTTCCCTTTGTTTTAACTTTAATTACAAAATCTTGATTTTGCTCAGTTTGTAAAATTGAATTTAGAACCACAAACCGAAAGGGAGCTGGTGGTAAAAATTGTTCTTTGAAATGCACAACACGATTCAAACTTTGGGATAGAATTGAGCTATTTCCAGTAATATAAAATAAGCCAAAAAACAAAAATGGAATGAATGCTAAAGGAAGATATTTTCTATTAGTGTTAAAATTTATAGCATTACCAAAAGGGATAGGTTGCATTGAATTTGCTTTCTGCTCAATAGAAGCCATCAATAATTCGGATTGGTTTATATCAGTGGTTAATTGAAGAAAATTTGTCAATTTATCACTTATTTCCGGGAAATGGTTTCCAATGATTTTAGAGGCTTGATTATAATCTATTCCTTTTTTGAATTTAAATAATTGAGAAATGGGAAATAAAATAAATCTTGATAAAAGAAAAATTTCAACACCAATAAAAACCCAAAATAAGATAGTCCTTCCTACTGGCTTAAGCCAAAGAAAATATTCTACAAATAGTGTAAATAAGAAATACAATAATCCTAAACCTATAAAAAAAAGGATTCCTCGAATAAGTTCATTCGCATAAAACTTCTTAATAAAAAGCTCTAACTTTTGATAGATAAAATTTGATTTTTCCAAAATTATAATTTGTTTTTAACAACCGATAAAAGTAACTATTTTTCAATTCTATTCGTGTTAAAAATTGATTAAAGGAAAATTAATGATTAATTCTCCAAAAACTTCCGACTTCTAACTTCCAACTTCTAACTTCTAATTATCTTTGTCCCACACTTCTTACTCCCGAAGCTTCGGGACAGTGTCAATTTAAATTAAAAACACATAAATGTCAAAACAAGTTCGGGTGCGTTTTGCACCAAGCCCAACAGGGCCTCTTCATATTGGCGGCGTTCGTACTGCCCTATTCAATTATTTATTTGCCAAAAAAAACAACGGCGTTTTTTTTCTTAGAATTGAAGATACCGATCAAAACCGTTTTGTTCCCGGTGCCGAAGAATACATTATGGAAGCCTTAGAATGGTTAGGAATCCCTCCCGATGAAACTATCGGAAAAAATGAAAAATTTGGTCCCTACAAACAATCCGAAAGAAAACATTTGTACAAACAATACGCCAATGAATTAATTAATTCAGACAGTGCTTACTATGCTTTTGATACTGCCGAAGCATTAGATGAACAAAGAAAACAGCACGAAGAGCAAGGAAAAACTTTTATTTACAATTGGCACAATCGTGAAAAACTAGATACTTCATTGGTGATTTCTGCCGAGGAAACTGCAAAACGAATAGCTGCAGGGGAAGATTACGTCATTCGTTTTAAGACACCTGTAAACGAAACTTTACACTTGCAAGACATCATTCGTGGCGAAGTAAAGTTCGACACTAATTTGTTAGACGATAAAGTATTGTTCAAAAGCGATGGTATGCCAACCTATCATTTGGCTAATATTGTTGATGATCATTTAATGGAAACTTCCCACGTAATTCGTGGAGAAGAATGGTTGCCCTCCATGCCATTGCATGTTTTATTGTACCGTGCTTTTGGCTGGGAAGCACCTGAATTTGCTCATTTGCCTTTGATAATGAAACCTGTTGGAAACGGAAAATTATCCAAACGTGATGGCGATAAAATGGGATTTCCTGTATTTCCTTTAGATTGGACTGATGCTTCCAACATGACAAAATCGTCAGGTTATAGAGAAAAAGGATTTTTTCCAGAAGCTGTAATCAACTTCTTGGCTTTATTGGGTTGGAATGATGGAACCGAAAAAGAATTGTTTACTCTAGAAGAATTAGAAAACGTATTCGATTTGAATAGAGTTCACAAAGCAGGAGCCAAATTTGATCCAGAGAAAAATAAATGGTTCAATCATCAATATTTGATGAAAAAAGACAATGCAGATTTGACGGAACTTTTTATATCAGAATTAGAAAAGAAAAACATCTCGACTGCGCTAGATGTGACAAACAAAACCTTGATTACAAGAATCGTTTCATTAATAAAAGAACGGGCTCATTTTGTTTCAGAATTTTGGGAACTATCAGATTATTTCTTTGAAGCACCATCCTCTTATGACGAGAAAGCATCAAAAAACTGGAAAGAAGAAACGCCCAATTTAATGCGAGATTTAATTTCTATTCTTGGAGAAATAGAAGATTTCACTGCCGCGAATATCGAAACTATTGTAAAAGATTGGATGGCTAAAAACGAAATTGGAATGGGAAAAGTAATGCAACCGTTCCGTTTGAGTTTAGTAGGCGCTTTGAAAGGCCCACATTTATTTGATATTGTGGAACTCATTGGAAAAGAAGAAACGATTAAAAGAATTGAGAAAGCGATAGCGACTTTATAAAACAAAAAAAGCTTCCAGCCTTTGAAGAGCTGGAAGCTTTAAATGAAAACATAGTTTTTACAAATAAATAATCAAATTCCCATTCAAAATCCCTGCTTTTCCTTTTAGTTTTTCTCCTAAATCGGGATTGTTCAAACTTCCTAGCATATTATTGATTCCATATTGGTACGAAATATTGGCGCGAAAATGTGTAAATCCAGCCGTAACTCCAACAACAGGATAAAAATTAAACCTTGAAATATTGGTTATGTCTTTGGCTAAAATTTCCGTTCCTGTAATTTTATTGTTTTCGTTGGCAAAATCAGTTTTGAGTTTACCGTTGACTTGTACCAAAGGACCAAATTCAAAACTCAATTGATTTTCGACTATTTCGTAACTTGCCATCAACGATATTTGAGCTGATGACAACTTAAATTTTATATCCTCTGTAATAAAACCACTATCTGTTACAACCGAAAAATTATTTTCGCTAAACTGGATGGAATACACCATATCCCAATTGTCATAATAATTTCCTCGCATAGATAAACCTCCGTTCCAACCGGTTCCAGGCTTAGTTTGAAAATTTTTGGTGTTTAAGGTAAACTGATTAATTCCAAAAGTAATTCCTATTCGATTACTATCCCTATAGTTGTATTGCGCAAATCCAAGTGTAGAAATAAAAACAAAGACAACCGTAAAACATAATTTTTTCATAAAACAGAATTTATCAAAGACAAACCTAAAGTTTTTTTGTAATTTAACACTAATTTTTATAACTTAATTTTATTCTTTATGGACTTTTCATTAGCTATTATTCTTGTATTTGGATTATTTGTTTTTCTTTCTTCTTTTTTTACTGTGAAACAACAAACAGCTGTAATTATTGAGCGGTTTGGTAAATTTTTAAGCATCCGACAATCAGGTCTGCAGCTAAAAATTCCCTTGATTGATCGTATTGCAGGTCGTGTGAACTTAAAAATTCAACAATTGGATGTTATTATTGAAACCAAAACCAAAGACAATGTTTTTGTAAAGCTAAAAGTTTCAGTACAATTTATGGTGGTCAAAGAAACTGTTTATGATGCTTTCTACAAATTAGAATATCCGCACGACCAAATTACATCTTATGTTTTTGACGTGGTTCGTGCCGAGGTTCCAAAATTAAAGCTTGACGATGTTTTTGAAAGAAAAGACGATATTGCCATAGCCGTAAAACGAGAGTTAAACGAAGCCATGACCACTTATGGATATACTATTATCAATACATTAGTTACTGATATAGATCCTGATATTCAGGTCAAAAATGCCATGAACAGAATTAATGCTGCCGATAGAGAAAAAACGGTAGCCGAATTTGAAGCGGAAGCCTCAAGAATTAGAATTGTAGCTAAAGCTCAAGCAGAAGCCGAAAGTAAAAAATTACAAGGACAAGGTATAGCTGATCAACGACGCGAAATTGCACGTGGTTTGGTCGAAAGTGTAGATGTATTGAACAAAGTAGGCATCAATTCGCAAGAAGCATCTGCTTTGATTGTGGTAACCCAACATTATGATACTTTACAAGCTATTGGTGCTGATACTAACTCCAATTTAATCTTATTACCTAATTCCCCTCAAGCCGGAAGTGATATGTTAAACAATATGGTAGCTTCGTTTTCAGCTTCTAATCAAGTAGGTGAAATGATGAAAAAAAATGGTCGAAAAGGAAAACCAAAATTGACTGAATATGAAGAATTAAAAAATCCTGAAGCAATAGAAGACGATTCAGAAGTTTAAAATTACTTTTGTAAATAGTATAAAAAAAAGAGGCTAATTGCCTCTTTTTCTATTAATAAACCATTGGATAAGAATAGGTATTGCTGTTTTTAAAATTATGCCCGAATAGTTTGAAAAAATCGATTTATAATCTCCTAGAAATCCTTTAATTATGTTTTTTGGCAAAAGACTTTCTTTTGATTTTTTAACATCTAAAATTATTCTTTTAAGGTTTAGTTCTCTTTCTACTTTCAGAATTTCAAGTTCCAGCTCGATTTGAGCGTAAGATGAATATTTTTTGGTTTCTTCCATACTTTAATCGTTAAAAAAGATTTCCGAAAATTTCTCTAAAATATGTCCTTCAACAATTTTATCCTTGATTAAAAATAAAAGTCCAGAGATAAGTAAATAAATTCCAGCAATAATTAAAAATCCCAACGCATAACTATTTAGCACTTCCCCCATTGCAAGAGCCGCAGCAACAGAACAAAAAAGCAATACCATCATCAAAGCCATTGCAATTAATACAAATTTAAAAATCATTGTTGTTGATTTCATCGCCACTTTAAAACCCCATAACTTATAATAAGCCAAACTGTTTTCAAGGTATTCTCTTGCTTGTTTTTGAATGTCTTCGGTATGTTCTTTTAGTTCTTCGAAAGCCATAAATATTTTTTATAAAAAAATTAATTTTCGTGATTAGTCATCTGTTTTTTTTGAAGTTTAGCATTTTGTTCTTTTAAATCAGCCAACTTGGTTTCCAAAAAATTAATTACATCTTCGGTTTTATAACTCATATTAGAAACCATTTCTTCATACGTTTCTTCTAGATCATGTTTCGATCCCGAAAACGTTTTTCTCAATTGATGTGTCACATCTTCATATTTGTGTTTCAAATTGTCTTTCACATCATCAAGACCTCCTTTAATTTTTTCTCTAGTTTTTGACCCTTTGTCTGGAGCAAATAAAATTCCTACTCCTGCTCCAATCGCCGCACCTAATAAAAGTGCCAATACTGAATTTCCTGCATTATTTGACATCGCTTTAGAATTTAAATTAATACTACAATAAAGCTACAAACTTAATCAGCACCGCAATGTTAACAAGGTGTTAAAGTGTTTTAAAATATTGGAATATTGGAAATAAAGCCTTCTGATGGGGAAACTTTTATCAAATGACAAAACAGTTGTAAAACTTAAAACAATTGTTTAAAATTAATTTATGAAGGTCATTTGTGATTGATAAATCTAATGAAAAACATATAAACAATCAGAAATATATATAATAAGAAAAAGCGCTTGTAGAAGCGCTTTTAATAGTTATTCTTTATGCAAAATCTTATCAATATATTCTAGTTCTCTTTCGGTAAAATTTTTAGGTGGATTGGATTTTAGTTTCAAAATTTCTTCTTTGAAAGAATTTATGAATTCATTTTCATAATTCGAATAATGTAAATTCAACAGCGCTCTGAATCGAACAAAACTTGATTCACTTCTCAAAGACATAAAAAACAATTTTGAAAGCAGCTCTTTATCATAATCTGCCTCTTTTAAATTGGAATATTTCAAAATTAGATTAGCAAATAACAATGAGGTTTTGTTGTTATTAATATTCTTTTTAAATGAATTTTGCAATAAACTATAATTAGAAATTTCAGCCAAAGTCTCACCTATTGCTTTTCTGATTACAATACGCTCTTCTCTTGTGGCAACTTTAAAATATTTATTAATTTCTTTCAACGCGTTATTTATGCTATTTTCCTCTTTTTTTCCTTTTTCTTCCCAAGCATCTTTTAGCCCAACAGTTTTGTTAAATACTAATTTTTCAGCCGTAGAATCTTTATCTACATTAAAATAACCCAATCGTTGAAACTGAAATTTATCTCCAGAATTCGCAGTAGATAAACTTGGTTCTACAAATCCTCTAACAATTTGTAACGAATTAGGATTCATAAAATCAAGGAAGTTTTTTTCTTTGTGACTATCCGGTGATTCATCTGTAAAAAGTCTGTCATACAAACGAACTTCAGCTTCGATAGCGTGTTGAATTGAAACCCAATGTAACGTACCTGCTACTTTTCTTTTCGAGGCCTCACTCCCACTTCCGCTCAAAGAATCGGTATCATAAGTAACTTGAATTTCGGTAATATTATCGGAGGAATCCTTGATAAAAGCTTCAGCTTTAATAATATATCCGTTTTTTAAACGTACTTCATTCCCTATCGATAAACGGAAAAACTTCGCTGGTGCTATTTCTAAAAAGTCTTCTCTTTCTATGTATATTTCTCTAGAAAAAGGGACTTTTCTATATCCTGCAGTTTCGTCTTCTTGATTATTTTCAGCATCTAAATAATCTACTTTTCCCTCAGGATAATTAGTAATCACCACTTTTACGGGGTCTAAAACAGCCATAACTCTTGGTGCTGTTTTGTTTAAATCTTCACGTAAACAAAATTCTAGAAGGGAGAAATCGATAATGTTTTCACGCTTTGCGACCCCAATAGTATCACAAAATTTCCGAATTGAATTGGGTGTATATCCTCTTCTTCTTAGTCCTGAAATCGTAGGCATTCTAGGATCATCCCAACCGTTAACAATATTATCTTGAACTAATTGAAGTAACTTTCGCTTACTCATTACGGTATAATTCAAGTTTAAACGCGCAAACTCATATTGATTCGGTCTCACTTTTTGATCGTCAAAAATTTGATCTAAAAACCAGTTGTATAATTCCCTGTGCATCACAAATTCTAAGGTGCAAATAGAATGCGAAATTTGCTCGATATAATCACTTTCGCCATGCGCGAAATCATACATCGGATAAATTTTCCAATCGTTTCCTGTTCTATGGTGGTGACGGTGCAACACTCTATACATCAACGGATCACGCATCAACATATTAGTCGAAGTCATGTCAATTTTAGCTCTTAAAACGTGACTTCCTTCCGGAAAATCACCGTTTTTCATGCCTTCAAACAAAGTTAAATTTTCTTCAATAGAACGATTTCTATAAGGTCCGTCAACTCCTGCTAGGGTTGGACTGCCTTTTTGAGCTGCCATATCTTCAGAAGATTGGCTGTCAACATAAGCTTTTCCGTTCTTGATCATTAGAACTGCCCAATCGTATAACTGCTGAAAATAATCAGAGGCATAACGTTCTTCGGCCCATTCGAAACCCAACCATTTTAAATCTTCCTTGATGGCATCTACATATTCTTGCTCTTCTTTAGCAGGATTTGTATCATCAAAACGCAAATTTACTGGCGCCTTGTAGCTTAATCCCAGACCGAAATTCAGACAAATGGCTTTGGCGTGACCAATGTGTAAATAACCATTAGGTTCAGGTGGAAAACGGAATCGCAATTTATCATGAGAAAAACCGCTCGCTAAGCTGTCTTCTATAATTTGTTCTATAAAATGAAGTGATTTCTCTTCGGTTGACATAATTTTGTATAATTTTAGCAAAGGTAAAAATTTAGACGATAGATAATAGACAGATAGATAATAGATGCTGTTTTATTTAACAAATTGCAAACCAAATTATGAAATTATGGGCATTATAAAACTAAAAAACATTCGAACATTTTCTTACCATGGCTGTTTAATCGAAGAAAGTAAAATAGGATCTGATTACAGGGTTGATTTAGAAGTAAAAACTGATTTGAAAAAATCTGCTGTTTCAGACGATTTAAAAGATACCGCAGATTATGTACTTCTGAATCGAATAGTGGTGGAAGAAATGGCTGTTCGATCTAATTTATTAGAGCATGTGGCACAACGCATTATAGATAGAATCTTTAAAGATGTGTCAACAATTTCTGCTGTGAAATTAGGAGTGTCAAAACTAAATCCTCCTATTGGTGGTGATGTTGAAGCGGTTACCATCGAAATGGAAGAGAATCGAAATTGAAATAATCACAAATTAAAATTAGAATTACCGAATTTTAAAAATTGTCAATTATCAATTGTTAATTATCAATTGTTTCCTATATTTGCACACCAATAAATAATTGGCGTCGTGGCCGAGCGGCTAGGCTGGGCTCTGCAAAAGCTCCTACTCCGGTTCGAATCCGGACGATGCCTCTGAATTAACCTCTCTTTTTGAGAGGTTTTTTTATGGTTAATTTTTAGGAAAAATTAGGTAAAGATAGTACTCCGGTTCTCCCGATCCCGATCCCGAAGCTTCGGGACGGGACGGATGATAACACTAAAACCTTTAATGATATTTAGAGGTTTATTACTTATCAATCCTTTCCAAAGCATCTTTCAACTTCTCTTTTTCTTCTGGAAACCAGCCTTGTGTCATCAAAACAATGCCAAATAACATCAAAACGATACTGATAATTTTCTTTATTTTAAGAATATTGGTTGGTGTCATTTTTGTTTTTAGTTGTTTTGCCAAGACTATTTTGACACTATCTATTAGTAAATACGAAACAATTACGGTGGTCAAAAAAGTGATCATTCTTGGCGTTTCCATATCTAGTTTCGGACCTGTAGAAAGGATAATTGCCATCCAAAATCCAAGAACGCCAATATTGATAATGTTTAAAAAAAATCCTTTAATGTATAAGCTTCTGTAATTTGTTTTTATGATTTCATCATCAATAGCATCGGTGTTGACTTTTTTTTCTTTTTTTAGATTCACAAAAGAAATAATACCATAAACCAACATCAATATTCCTCCAAATATAAAAAGAGAGGGTTTGTCTTTTAAGTTTTGTATCAATCTGTAACTGCCCAAATAAGCAATAGTTATAAATACAATATCGGCTGTTACTACACCTAAATCAAAAACAAATGCGGCTCTAAATCCTTTTACAATACTGGTTTCTAGTAATATAAAAAAAACAGGCCCTATCATAAAACTTAAAAAAATTCCCCAAGGAATTCCTGATAAAATATCGTTTAACATCAAATAGTATTTAAAATAGAATAAACAAAAATAGAATTAGTTTTCAATTATTGATCCTCCAAGAATTGTTTCTTTATTAATTTGCTTAGGTTTTCCGAAAATTTCTATAGAGCCTCCTCCTTTTGCTTTAGCATCTACTAAAATAGTGGCATTAACCGATGCTATTCCCCTAAGAGAAGCAGTAATAGTGGTTTGTGAAGTTTGTAATTTCCTAGCGTCTAAATTTCCTCCTGAGGATACCATAACTTCCTGGTTGTTTGCCTTACCTGATAATTCTAAAATTCCTCCAGAAACTACTCTCACTTTTGCTTTTTCAACATCTATATCTAAGCCTACTTGTGCTCCGCTGTTTACCTCTAGATTGATAAATGTTTGCTTAAATGTTGCATCACTATCAACAATAGCGCCTTCGCTAGCTTCAATCGTTTCAATGTTTTTATAAAATAATTGTATGTTAATATTATCGCCTGACAATAATTTTGGAAAAGGCATTCTTAGTTTTAATTCTCCATTTTTATTGACAACCTCTACATCATTTTCTCTTGTACCGGTAATAATAATTTTATTTTCGGTCGATGATATTAATGTTACTTGGAGTTTATCAAATACTTTTACTCCATTAAAATC
>NZ_JBJXDQ010000025.1:0-14848 GCF_046155325.1 Flavobacterium sp. | reverse complement strand
GGACATTTAAAGTGTTTTTCCACCAAATAACGCTCGTGTTCACTTTGCAAATCTGCACCCCATTCGTTGATAATATATTGAAATTTTTTCTTTTTATTAGGAGTTGAATCTCTCAAAATGTCAATTGCTTCAGTATAAGAAACGCGTTTGAAATTGTTTTCTAAAACAAAGTTTAGTTTGTCCAACAATCCCATTTCGCTTCTTTCGGCTTGTGGTTTTGATTTCTCTTCGTCTAATAATCGTCCTTCTAAGAATTTCAAATCTTCGGGACATTTATCCAAAGTGTATTTAATTACATACTGAATAAAATCTTCGGCCAAATCCATATTGTCATTCAAATCATTGAAAGCCACTTCGGGTTCAATCATCCAAAATTCAGCCAAATGGCGAGAAGTGTTTGAGTTTTCGGCTCTAAATGTTGGTCCGAAAGTATATATTTGGCCTAAAGCCATAGCAAAAGTTTCGCCTTCTAATTGTCCAGAAACCGTTAGATTGGTTTCTTTTCCGAAGAAATCTTCTTTGTAATTTACTTTTCCGTCCTCCGTTCTTGGGGTATTGTCGAAAGGTAAAGCGGTAACTTTAAACATTTCGCCAGCACCTTCGGCATCTGATCCAGTGATAATTGGCGTGTTTACATACACAAACCCTTTTTCTTGAAAATAGCTATGAACGGCGAATGACAAAACCGAACGAACGCGCATAATGGCACCAAACACATTTGTTCTTACACGCAAATGGGCATTTTCTCGCAAGAAATCTAAACTTGGTTTGTTTTTGGGTTGGATTGGAAATTTCTCCGCATCAGAATCGCCAAGAATTTCTAGTTTAGAAACCTGAATTTCGAATTTTTGTCCAGCACCTTGACTTTCCACTAAATTCCCAGTTACCGAAATTGCAGCTCCTGTTGTAATTCTTTTTAAAGTTTCGTCAGGCGTATTTTCAAAATTGACAACACATTGTATATTATTGATGGTCGAACCGTCGTTCAACGCAATAAATTGATTATTTCTAAAAGTTCGTACCCATCCTTTCGCATTAACTCCTTGAAGGGTTGTTGCACTGTTTAGCAAGTCTTTAACTCTTGTATGTTTCATTTTCGAATAAGTAATTTAAAATTTAGGTTTTAGAATTTCAAAATGAATCTAAATCGAAATACAAATATAATTGATTTAGACGATAATTTTAAATAGCTAAAGCAGCTGTTTCGTTGAGAGGAATATGCTTATTCTACTTTAGACACGAAAGTATCCTGTTGTAATGCTCTCTTTTTTTCAAAAGTCAGCACCAAGGCTGGTAAAACTAACAAGTTGGCAAACATTGCAAATAACAAAGTGCAGGAAATCAAACCACCAAGAGCGATTGTTCCACTAAAGCTGGAAAGTGTGAAAATGGCAAATCCAAATACTAAAACAACTGAGGTGTAAAAGGTGCTGATTCCTGTTTCACGAAGTGCACTGAAAACAGATTTTTTGATTTTACCTTCATTTTCTATCAGGTCGTGGCGGTATTTTGCCATAAATTGTATTGCGTTATCCACCGAAATCCCAAAGGCAATGCTAAAAACCAAAATAGTGGACGGTTTTAACGGTATACCAAAATAGCCCATTAATCCTGATGTGATGCATAGCGGAAGTATGTTTGTGATAACCGATACCAATATCATTTTTACGGAGCGAAACATATATGCCATTAATCCCGCAATAAGAAGAATAGCAAAAATGAGCGATTCGATTAAATTGTCTATCAGGTAAGACGTTCCTTTTTGAAAAACCAATGCTTTTCCGGTTAAGGTTACTTCGTAGCGTTCTTTTGGAAAAACTAAGTCTATTTTTTTTCTTAATTTTCCTTCGACTCTTGCCATTTCTTCGGTGCCAATGTCTTTCATAAAAGTAGTGATTCGGGCATATTGTCCGGTTGAATCTACATAGCTTTTCATCAAATTATCTTTGGTGTTTTTTGAGGCATTTTTAGCATACGAAAGGATAAAAGCTTGTTCTTGCGAAGTCGGCAATTCGTAATATTCTGGATTACCGTTATAGTAGGCTTGCTTGGAATATTTTACTAAATTAACAATCGAAACAGGTTTTGACAATTCTGGAATTTCAGAAATGGTTTGTTGTAGCTCGTCCATTTTTTTCATTGTGGATAACTTCATAACTCCCTTTTTTTGTTTGGTGTCAATCATTATTTCCATTGGCATAACACCGTTAAACTCTTTTTCGAAAAATAGAATGTCCTTGAAGAACGAAGCGGTTTTTGGCATTTCGCCTATTAAGCTTCCCGAAACTTTTATTTGTGTAAGTCCAATAATACTAAAAACCATTAGCAGCGCATAAATACCATATATGATTCTTCGGTTGTATCTAACAGCATATTCAACCCAATCTAAAACAGCCGAAAGATAGGTTTTACTCAAATGGAATAAGTGTTTTTCTTTTGGAATTGCCATATAGCTGGAAACAATAGGTACCATTAATAATGTTAATAGATAAACTGTAATTACGTTTATTGAGGTTACTAATCCAAATTCGAAAAGTAAATCGTTTCCTGTAATCATAAATGTTGCAAAACCTGCCGCAGTTGTGAGGTTTGTCATCAAAGTAGAAACGCCAATTTTAGAAATAACCCGCTGCAAGGCTTTTGCTTGATTGTTGTGTAATTTTATTTCTTGCTGGTATTTATTTATCAGGAAAATGCAGTTTGTAATACCAATAACAATGATTAATGGTGGGACAATTGCGGTAAGAATTGTGATTTTATAATTAAATAGTCCAAGTGTTCCAAACGACCAAACAACGCTTAAAAGTAAAATAAAAATCGAAATTATTGTTGCTAGAGCTGAACGGAAAAACAAAAAGAAAATTAGGGAAGTGATAAACAAAGCGGCACAAATAAAAAGCCCGATTTCGCCTTTCATGTTTTCGGCATTGATGGTTCGAATGTAAGGCATTCCAGAAACTTTAAGATCTATTCCTGTGGTTTTTTCGAATTTTTCTATTTTTGGAACTAGATTCTCCACGATGAAAATTTTTCTTTCGGCCGTGTTAACAATCTTTTTTTTCAAATATACTGCAGATCGAATACTTCCAGATTGTTTGTTGAACAATAACCCTTCGTAAAAAGGAAGATTATTGAGCAACTCATTTTTTGTTTTTTGTAAATAAGCAACATCTTTCGTTTGATTTTGGTCAACAAGCGGAACCAATCTGAATTTCTGAGCAATAGTATCTTTTTGTAATTTTTTTAAATCATTTAAAGATACAACTAGCTCAACATCAGTGGAATTTTTTAACCCTGTCATTAATTCATTCCATGCTGCATAGGCTTTTGGAGTAAAAAAACTTTTGTCATTAAAACCAATAACAATAAGGTTTCCTTCTTCGCCAAACTTGTTCAAGAAATCTTGATATTGTTTGTTGACGATATGTTTTTGTGGAAGTAAATTGGCTTCAGTATATGTCATACTTAGATTTTTCCATTGTAGTCCAAGAAAAATAGTTAGTATAAAAATAACTGCGAGTATTGCAACTCTATTTTTGAGTATAATTCTGGCGATGAGTTCCCAAAACCCAACTTTTAAAGTGTTTTTCATAAAATGATTAAAAATGGTTGCAAAGGTAAATAAATCAAGAGATTTTTCACTAAGAGTTATGTTAGATTTATATAGATTTTATATTTACATTAATTTTTTTTTATTAATTTTTTAGATGTTATAATTTATATATTTGAAATTCTCATCTTTGTGAGAGAAAAACAATAAATATAGTAGTAATATCAATGAAAAATTATCGAAATACCATATTTTATTTTGTAGTTACGGGCGGTTTTTCTGCTCTAATTTATTGGATTATAGGCGAAGGAAAATCTTTGGAAATTAACAAAAGCATCCTGCATGCTAGACCAAAAAATGGATATTGGGATGATTTTATTACTTCTTTAGACCATAATTTACATCATCCTCTTGCTATTCTTTTAGCCCAGATTATTACTATTATTGTCGTAGCTCGATTTATTGGTTGGATTTTCAGGAAAATTGGTCAGCCATCTGTGATTGGTGAAATTATTGCGGGAATTATTTTAGGGCCTTCTTTGTTAGGATTATATTTTCCGGAATTTTCGCTTTCTTTATTTCCTGCCGAATCTTTAGGAAACTTACAGTTTTTAAGTCAAATTGGACTTATCCTATTCATGTTTATTATAGGCATCGAGCTCGATTTAAAAGTATTACAAAACAGAGCCAAAGAGGCTATTGTAATTAGTCATGCTAGTATTGTCATTCCATTTGCCTTAGGAATAGGATTGGCTTATTTTGTGTATTATAGATTTGCCCCTGCAGGAATTGCCTTTTTACCTTTTGCTTTATTTATGGGTATTGCCATGAGTATTACTGCATTTCCAGTTTTGGCTCGTATAGTTCAGGAAAGAGGGATTCATAAAACTAAATTAGGCGCCATCGTAATTACTTGTGCTGCTGCAGACGATATTACTGCTTGGTGTATTCTGGCTGCAGTAATTGCTATTGTGAAAGCAGGTACTTTTGTGAGTTCAATTTATATTATTGGTCTAGCTATTCTTTATGTTTTAGGGATGTTTTTTGTAATTAAACCCTTTTTAAAGAAAATTGGGGAGTTATACGGATCGAAAGATAATTTGAGCAAACCTGTTGTTGCTATTTTCTTTTTAACCTTAATCATTTCTTCTTATTTAACCGAAATTATTGGGATTCATGCCCTTTTTGGGGCTTTTATGACTGGAGTTATTATGCCTGATATTACTAAATTCAGAAATTTATTTATTGAAAAAGTTGAGGATGTATCGGTTATATTATTACTGCCTTTATTTTTTGTTTTTACTGGTTTACGAACCGAAATAGGATTAATTAACGACCCTTATTTGTGGAAAATTACAGGTTTTATAATTTTGGTAGCTGTAACAGGAAAATTTTTAGGAAGTGCTTTGGCTGCAAAATTCGTTGGGCAAAATTGGCGTGATAGTTTAACTATAGGCGCTTTAATGAATACCCGAGGTTTAATGGAATTGGTTGTGCTAAACATTGGTTTAGATTTAAAAGTATTGACTCCCGAAGTGTTTACAATGATGGTTATCATGGCATTGGTTACTACGTTTATGACCGGTCCTTCCTTAAATCTTATCAACTACATTTTTAAGACTAAGGATGAAACTAATGTTGATGAAGTTACAATTGTAAATAAATTCAAAATTTTGATTTCTTTTGGGAATAATGAAAAAGGAAAGTCGCTTTTGAGGTTAGCGAATGGCCTAGTAAAAAAACAAAAAAGCACCTCTTCTGTTACTGCAATGCATCTTTCACTTAGTGATGAATTGCATTCTTATAATTTACAAGAATATGAAAACGAGCAGTTTTTACCTATAATTGAAGAGTCAAAATTCTTAAATCAAGAAATAACAACGGTATTTCAGGCTACTGTAGATATTGACACCAACATTATTGATATTGCCAATAATGGGGAATATGATTTGCTTTTAATTGGACTTGGAAAATCTATTTTTGAAGGAACACTACTCGGGAAAGTATTAGGATTTACCTCAAGAATAATAAATCCTGATCGACTATTAGATAAATTTACAGGAAAAGAAGGTTTGTTTCAAAATTCACCTTTTGATGAAAGGACAAGGCAAATTATTTCAAAAACTAAAATTCCTCTTGGGATTTTAGTTGACAAAGAAATGCAACAAGTTAATCAAGTATTTATTCCCATTTTTACTACCGAGGATGCGTTTTTAATAGATATTGCTCAGAAATTAGTTTACAATAATAATTCCAACATTGTGATTCTGGATGTTAATGGTCATGTAGATTCTAATTTTATTCTTCAAAGTGCAGTTAAATCACTAATCGAAAAGTACACCAATAATATTACTTTGATGAATGAAAAAATCATTAAAAAAGAATTTTTATCCACTCAAGATTTGATGATAATTAGCATCGAAAGCTGGAAATCATTGGTCGATTCTCGCAGTATATGGCTCAGTAAAGTGCCTTCGGTTTTGATTATGAAGAATTAATTAAAACCCTAAGTTTAGTGTATAACTCAACTTTATGGCGAGATTATCTTCAAATTTGCTAAATTGATTAGAGCCATAACGGTAAAATCCTGTCAGCCCAATTCCTTTATATATTTGATTGAGTTCTATTCCAGATTCAAAAATTCCGTTATTTAATGTTTTGTAATTTACGCCTACATGCTGTTCAGGATGATCTAAATTTCCCCATGCCATTCGAGACACAAGTACCAATGTTGGTCTTACTTTTTTAAATAGAGTTAGTCTGTTAAATCCATGTTTAAGCTGTAAAGAAACAAACTTTGAGGAGATAAATTCATTAAAAAACATCGTTTCAAAACTATTTCTTCCTGAAAAAGTAATCCTTTGAAGCACAGTTTCTTTAGTAATATTGTTGGGAGAGGTGTTGTATAAATGAGTGATTGGAATGTCTCCAAAACCATATCCAGCCTGCAAAAGAAAATTGGTTTTTTGACCATTTAAATATTTTTTTTCATATTCTGCTTTCAAATCTATTTTGCCAAAATTGAAATTATTACCCCATAAATTTGTTAAGGATTGTGTGTATTGAAAAGTGAATTTCGGAAAACGTTTTTCTATTTCTATTCTCCCTTTTGGGGTTTGCATATAATCACTAAAAGGATTCCACTGTAACGAAACCATCGCAGAAGTAATCGTATAATTGGTATATAATTTATCGTTTAAGGCATAGATATAGTCAAATTTTGGCTCTACGATTGTTCGAGAAAGTTGCCAGATGCTTTCGGTTTTAGGTATGATTTTCGTTTCTAAAAAGGCTCTCCAGCCTACATAATTGTAAAATGTACTTATGTTTATTGGTCTAGGATCATACAGCTTAAACGCTTTTTTATCTATGGCATAATTTGTACTTGCAATTTCATGTACATCATCAGTATAAGATGCACCAATCCAAGTGTTTGAAAAATTTCCTATTCTAGTAGAAAGACCTAGGTTAAATTTACAGGCATCATCTTTTGTTCCATAAGCAGTATATCCTTCAATCCTAGTTGTTTTTGAAAGGCGATCGTTTGTAATACCGCCAAATCCAAATCGAAAGCCTTCATAATTATTAAAGGTAAATATTTTTCGTAAATCCACATCAAAAAAAGAAATAGGAACAAAACCATTAATTATTTTTCTGCCATAAATCAATCGATTTTCAATTCGTTTTTTTACAGAAAGACTATCTAAATAAATGTAAGTTCTTTGACTTCGGTTGTCAAGACTGTCTTTTCGATTTGATTTCCAGAAATCTTCTGTTTTGTTAATAGCATCATTTTTTATCTCGACTGTGATAGCTTTTTTTCTTATTTGTACCGGAACATTATATTGAATGTCATAGTTATTTGTTTTTGAAAGCAAATAGATATAATCTGACTCCCCTTTTTTATCTGGATTGTCAGCGATTTCATCTGAACTAAATGTTATCGATTCGCCTAATATTTTAATATCCTCTTTGTTTTTGCCTTTTACAATTTTAAAAGTTTTTTGAATTGGAAACCAAAGATCCTCCTTTGAAACATATTCAAATTCGTCTACACCACTAATATCAAGTACCCCTTTTATTCGCATTACAGCTTTGGCAACGGCAAAGTTTAATTGATCAATATAAAGAACACCTTCTAGTCCTGAAGCTTTTCTTTTCTTTTTATTTTTAAAATAAATCATATTGGTATTTCGACCATTTATCACTACCGTATCCAGTAATTTATAGTTATAATCCTTTAAGGCATCATCGGAAATTGGACTGTTGTATTTTGTTTCAAAAAGCTCATAACTTGAATCATAGATAGAAAAAGATTGTAAATTAAGTCCAATAATTTCATAAACGGGTTGTTTGAAACCTGCCATTCTTGTCCCTAAAATGGTTTCTTTTATTTTTGAATCTTTGAATTGAAAGCGAGATACTTTTTCAGTTTGAAACAAGTGATTTTTACTGATAAGTTTTTTGAATACAAAATTAGAAGAATCGATTTTTTTAAAACTTTTCCCGATAGCATTTTCTACAAATACAGAATCAATGCGTCCCTCTATAGAATCTGGGTTTGCGGTTACAATCAGTTTATTATAAGATTTAAATTCAAAACTGTTGAGTTTTTTTTGAGGATTGTTATTGTTTTTTGAAGCGATAACTTTCCTAATAACTGACAAAGCTGGGTTTTCATTTGAAATAAAAATTTCTTTTAGCAGGTTGTTTTTTTCTGAAAGAAGTGCCGTATAGAACGTTTTGTCATTTGCTACATTCACTTTTAATGCAGTGTATCCTATATAGGAAACATAGAATTCAGCTATTTTTATTGGTGATAAAAGGCTAAATTTTCCATCTACATCCGATATTGCAGTGCTATTTTCATTTGCAATAATCTTAGCAAATGGTAATGGTTTATTGGTTTGAGCATCTTTTATGATTCCGTTTACCTGAAATTGAGCCTGAAGTGAAAAGGTAAAAAAGAGAAACAGTAAACAGGTTTGTTTCATAAAAAAGGTTTGTAAAAAAACGCCAATACTAGTTTATTAGTACAAAATAAGCATAAAAAATCCGCATAAAGCGGATTTTTTATTGTTTTATCAAAAGTTAGACTTTCATGATTTCGGCTTCTTTGTTGACTAAAAGCTCATCGATTTTTTTAATGTAAGTATTGGTTAAGGTCTGCACTTCATCTTCGGCACTTTTACAAACATCTTCTGATGTGCCTTCTTTTTCCAATTTTTTAATATCGGTGTTGGCATCTTTACGTGAATTTCTAATTCCTACTTTAGCATCTTCTGCCTCAACTTTAGCTTGTTTTGCAAGTTCCCGTCTTCTTTCTTCGGTAAGTGCAGGAACACTGATAATAATGAGATCACCATTATTCATTGGATTGAATCCGATGTTTGCTACCATAATTGCCTTTTCAATCGTATGAAGCATGTTTTTTTCGAAAGGCTGCAATGTGATTGTTCTTGCATCTGGAACGCTAATTTTTGCAATTTGTGACAATGGTGTTGAAGATCCATAATAATCAACAAAAACGCTGCCTAACATAGCTGGAGAAGCTTTTCCAGCACGAATATTCAAGAAAGATTTTTCTAAATGTTCAATAGAACCCGTCATCGATTCTTCGGCACTTTCTAATATAAATTCAATTTCTTCCATTTTTTTATATTTATTCCCAATTCAGGGTAGGGTACTTATATGTTTACTAAGGTTCCTATATTTTCACCTTCGCATATTTTTAATAAATTTCCTTGTTTGTTCATATCAAAAATAACAATTGGTAGTTTGTTTTCTTGACTCAAGGTAAATGCAGTAGTGTCCATTACATTTAATCCTTTTTTTAGTACATCCTCAAAAGAAATGTAATTAAATTTTGTTGCAGTGGTATCTTTTTCAGGGTCGGCTGTATAAACTCCATCAACTCTTGTTCCTTTTAAAATTACATCGGCATGAATTTCTACTCCACGTAACACTGCAGCTGTATCGGTAGTGAAATAAGGGTTTCCAGTACCTGCCCCAAAAATTACGATTCTTCCTTTTTCGAGATGACGAACCGCTCTACGTTTGATATAAGGTTCAGCTATTGCTTCTATTTTTAAGGCAGTTTGCAAACGAGTAAGCATTCCTTTGTCTTCTAAAGCTCCTTGCAACGCCATACCATTAATTACTGTGGCTAACATTCCCATGTAATCACCTTGAACTCGATCCATTCCGTTACTTGCTCCAGCAACTCCTCTAAAAATGTTACCTCCGCCAATTACTATGGCAATCTCAACTCCTTTATCGTGAATTTGCTTAATTTCTTCAGCATATTCGGCCAATCTTGCGGGATCAATACCATATTGTCTTTCACCCATTAAAGCTTCGCCACTTAGTTTTAGAAGAATTCTTTTGTATTTCATGATAGTATTAAATTTGGAGTCCTGCTTTTGCAAGCTCAAGTCATATGTTGTTAATTTGTGCAAATATAAACATATTCTTTTTTCGAAAATAATGGTTTTTACTTTTTTTAATCACTTATAGGTTTTATTCCTCGAAGCTCTGCTTCGGTTTTTTTTGCCACAGATTCACAGATTAAAAAAAATTTTTGAAAATCTGTGAATCTGTGGCTGTTATTTTGCTAATACCGCTGGGGCTCGGCCCAGAGGTATTTTATTTGGTCCTTTCACGAAGGGGTTTATTATTTTTTGGAAGTAAATTTACGAATCATCATACTCATTATTATAACCAAATAAAATTGTCCCGCCAAAGCTAGTAAAGAAGTAATCATTTTGGCGTTTTGATTTATAGGAAGCATATTGCTAAAACCTATACTTGTTGCAGTATTAGTGCAGTAATATACAAGGTCGATATAAATACTGGTATGATTCTCTAAATCTATATTGGTTAATACATTTTTGCCGTCCATTAATAGTAATATTAAAAATATGCGAACTGCAATTTCAATTAATAATAAATACCCAACAATGGTACCTGATATCAATGCCATGTCGATTCTGTGAGGAGAAAGTAAAAAAGAGAAGGTATAATATATGGTAATAATCAAAAATATGGAAAATGAAATTTCCCTTAAATACTCTAAGGGGATATAATTATTCAAGTAAAATAATCCTGTACTACAACAAAACGAGAAGATTAAAAATAAGATAAATAGCGGAGTGATTTTTATTTTTCGGTGAAAAAAACTATTGGTGGCAGCTAAATACACAAAAATAACATTGGCTAATCTGAAATATTTTTCATAGAAGTTTAAATCAAAAAAAAGCACACTCCCATAAAGATGAAAAAGAAGCGCAACTAATAAAATTTCGTAGCAATATTTATATATAAATACCGTAAACAGTCTTTTTTGCTTTTTTAATTCCATTTGAAGCTGATAATGTTTCCTGTAAATATAAACAATTGTTGATTTTAAATTCGTCAAAATCAATCAAAATTCGTCAAAAAAACTTTATATACTTTAATTCGAATGCCAATTCTTTTATTCAAAACTAGTTACAAAATCTTCAATTTCAATGGCAGTATTAACATGATAATCGCCAATTTTTGTTCTTCGTAAAGCCGTCAAATGTGAACCAGAATTTAAAGCTTTCCCAAAATCATAAGCCAAAGAGCGGATGTAAGTTCCTTTGCTACAAACCACCCTAAAATCAATTTCAGGAAGTGCGATTCTGGTAATTTCAAATTCGTGAATGGTTGTCTTTCTGGTTGCAATTTCTACTGTTTCTCCAGCACGAGCGTGTTCATATAATCGAATGCCGTCTTTTTTTATAGCTGAATAAATAGGTGGTTTTTGGTCGATTTCGCCTATAAATTGTTTTACCGTTTCAAGAATCAAAGAGTCATCAATATGCGTAGTGTCGAAAGTTTGGTCAATTTCTGTTTCTAAATCATAGGAAGGTGTCGTAGCACCAATGAAAAAAGTACCTGTATATTCTTTGGCTTGTCCTTGAAGTTCAGCAATTCTTTTAGTAAATTTCCCAGTGCAAATTAGCAGTAATCCGGTCGCCAGAGGGTCTAATGTGCCCGCATGACCTATCTTGAATTTTTTAGGCAATCCTGCTTTATTAATCAGCAGGTATTTTAACTTGTTTACTGCTTGAAAGGAAGTCCAATGCAGGGGTTTGTCAATAAGTAAGACTTGTCCGTTTAAGTATTCTTCGGTAGTTTTCAAGGCGATTTATTTTATGTATAAAAAGTAAATCAACAAGAATGAGCCCATAATAATTCGGTACCAACCCCAAGGTTTGAAACCAAATTTGTTGATGATGCCAATAAAAAATTTAATTGCTAAAAGTGCAACAATAAATGCAATACAATTTCCCAATAAAAACATCATGATATTGTCATTTGACTTTAAAATCAGTTCATATCCTTTCATTTGCGAAGTTTCATAGGTTTTGAGAAATACCGAATAACAAGTAACTGCTAGCATTGTGGGAACTGCCAGAAAAAATGAAAATTCAGCGGCGGTATTCCGAGAAAGTCCTTGTTGCATTCCGCCAATTATAGAAGCTGCTGACCGACTTGTCCCGGGCATCATTGCCAAACATTGCCAAAAACCAATTACAACCGCTTTTTTTGTACTTATATCTTCTTCATTTACAATTGTAGTTTTGTCTTTGAAATATTGGTCAACAAAAAGTAAAATAAATCCTCCTGCAATTAAAACAATTGCAATCGGAATTGGATCACCAAGAACGGCTTCTATTTTATCATCGAATAATTTTCCCAAAACCAGCGCTGGAATTACTGCAAAAGCCAGTTTGGTGTAAAAATTCATCCCAATTTTAAGCGTTGGAAAAGCTAAGAATTTCTTCCAATACAAAGCCACGACAGCTAAAATGGCTCCAAATTGAATCGAAACCTGAAAAAGTTTTACAAAATCGTCTTCTTGAATTCCAAAATAGGAACTAGTAAAAATCATGTGAGCTGTTGAAGAAATAGGAAGATATTCTGTTAATCCCTCGACAATAGCAATAATTATAGCTTGAAGTGTGTTCATTTAGATAGCAGATTTGCTTCGCCAGTTTGCTGACGCACGGGTTAGAGTTTAGATTTCAGTCTGATGCATCCAAACATATAATATTAATTACTGATTTTTTGGTTTTTTCAAAATAGCATAAATGGTGATCCCAAAACCTATTAAAACTGTTGTCGGAGCTAAACGAATGCGTCTAAAATTAAAAATAGCCTCATTAAAAACATTCGGATCTTCACTACCGCCACCCGACATCAAAATAAATCCAAGAGCAATAACTACAATCCCAATTAATAAAATTTTGTAATTTGCTTTTTCAAAAAGAAATTCTTGTTTTTGTTCTTTGTTTTTCATTTTCATTTTTATAAAATCTGCAACCTGCAACCTGTAATCTAATAAAGATCGTCAGTTCTTAAATTTAAGAAACGTTGTGTCGCAAAATAAGTACTTAACCAAGTGATTAAAACACCAAGTCCAAAAACCACTATTAAAACAAGCCCTATTAATAATTTGTTATCTAGTATTCCTAGGTTTGGAAAACTAGTTTCAACATAAATCAAAACTCCAATCAAGGCTAGAACGGCTAATCCGGCACCTATCATCCCTAATTTCACACTTCGCATTACAAATGGTTTTCTGATAAATGATTTTGTAGCACCAACCATCTGCATTGTTTTGATGATAAATCGATTAGAATGTATAGACAATCTTAAAGAACTATTAATCAATAAAACAGCAATTACAGTCAAAAAACTACTTATGATTAATATCCACATGCTCACTTTTTTGATATTATCATTGACTAAATTCACCAATTGTTTGTCATATACAATGTCCGAAACCATCATATTTTTTCTTAAATTGTTTTCAATAGTAACTATTTTTTCTTTAACTACATAATCGGCTTTGAGGTGTATGTCATAAGAATTTTGAAGCGGATTTTCTCCTAAGAATGTCATGAAGTCTTCGCCAATAATGTCTGTATGTTGTTTTGCTGCAGCTTCCTTTGGGACATACAAATAGGATTTTGTAAAAGGAGCTTTTTTTATTTCATCACCAAAAGCTTTTACGATACTATCTTTCGCTTCGTTCTTAAAAAATACTGTCATGGCAATATTTTCCTTAAAATCATTTGCCAATTTTTGAGAATTGATTATAAAGAATCCTAAAAATCCTAAAAGAAATAAGACTAAGAAGACACTTAGTACAACTGAAAAATAAGAGGAAATTAATCTGCGTTTTTGAAATTTATCAAAAGAAGAACTCATAGTTTACTGAATTATGGCGTAAAAATAATAAAGAATTTCTTTATTTAAAGTTAATAACGTTCAAAGTTTTAACTTTCGTACAATAAATGTAAATTTGCCACACAATTTTAGAGACCCTTTGGGGTTTATCCCGATAGTTTACGGGACTGAAAGGGTTAAAATATTTAAAATAATGAAATACAATCCGAACGAAATCGAAGACAAATGGCAGAAGCATTGGGCTGATAACCAAACTTTTGCTGCGTCAAATAATTCAGCTAAACCCAAATATTATGTTTTGGATATGTTTCCTTATCCATCTGGAGCAGGTTTGCATGTCGGTCATCCTCTAGGTTACATCGCTTCCGATGTGTATGCGCGATACAAAAGACATCGTGGATTTAATGTATTGCATCCTATGGGTTATGACAGTTTTGGATTGCCAGCTGAACAGTATGCCATACAAACGGGACAACGTCCGGAAGACACCACTTCGGTAAATATTGATGGAGGCGTTGATAAAGAAGGAAACAAAATTGCGGGATACAGAAAGCAATTGGATAAAATTGGATTTTCATTCGATTGGAGCCGTGAAGTACGCACTTCGAATCCTGATTATTATAAACATACCCAATGGATTTTTATTCAATTATTCAATTCTTGGTACAATAAAAATACAGACAAAGCTGAGGACATTTCGACTTTGATTGCTGTTTTTTCAGCCGAAGGAAATTTGAATGTGAATGCCTTTTGCGACGACAATATTCCAATTTTTTCGTCAAGCGAATGGAATGCATTTTCGTCAGATGAGCAACAAAAAATACTGTTACAATATAGATTAACCTATCTCGCCGAAACCGAAGTGAATTGGTGTCCGGGATTGGGAACTGTTTTAGCCAATGACGAAATCGTAAATGGGGTTTCAGAACGGGGAGGTTTTCCTGTGATTCGCAAGAAAATGACCCAATGGAGCATGCGAATTTCAGCCTATGCAGAACGTTTATTGCAAGGTTTAGACACTATTGATTGGAGCGAAAGCATTAAAGAAAGTCAGCGGAATTGGATTGGAAAGAGTGT
>NZ_JBJXDQ010000024.1:0-11425 GCF_046155325.1 Flavobacterium sp. | reverse complement strand
TGCAACAAAAACTCTAAGCACAATTATCAAAACCATTAGGCATTGGTCGATATGCGTAGTACTGCAATACTTCTTCGATAGCAAAAATAAGCGCTTTGTTGATGGGTAAAATTAGGTTTCCGAGTTTGAAATCTATTTGAGAAAGATTCATATAATAATCAGTAAATATGGGAATAGAAAGCCCTTCGTTGATAGCTTTTGTAGTTTGTTCAAAGAACAACCGCAAAAAGTTCAAGACAAAATCTATAAAATCATTGAAGCCATAGAAACTCTGGAAAGAGTTCCATCCAATTATTTAAAACATTTAGAAAGCACGGATGGTCTTTATGAAGCAAGAATTCAACTTGCTTCAAACATCTGGCGAGTTTTTTGTTTTTTTGACAATGGAAAGCTCATCATATTATTAAACGGTTTTCAGAAGAAAACACAAAAAACACCAAAAAACGAAATTGAAAAAGCATTACGTTTAATGGAAATGTACTTTAACGATAAATTAAAAGAAAATGGAAACTAAAAGCTGGAAAGAAATTAAAGACAATGTTTACGGAATCAAAGGAACTGAAAGACGTGATGAACTTGAAAGAGATTTTGAAGGTTTCAAAATTGGTTTGCAGTTAAAAAAAGCTCGTGAAGAAAAACATTTAACCCAAACCGAACTTGGCGAACTTGTAGACAAAAAACGGGAATATATTTCCCGAATTGAAAATAACGGAAGTAATTTAACCCTGAAAACTCTTTATGACATTGTAGAAAAAGGGTTTGGCGGAAAAGTAAGAATTTCAATAGAAATATGAATCAATACAGCCAGTAACAGGCGTTTTGATATAGTGGGGTTTTAGTGGAATTATCGTTTCGCATCAATTTTTCGTTAATCCGAAAATTGAGCTGTTACGAACTACAAGATATTAAAGCGATCGCACAACCGCCGTTTGGCAATATGGTGGGTTTAGGCTTAATTTAAAGATGGTTTTGTACTTGATAAATTAGTCATTAACCGAAAATTAAGGCTTCCCTAATCCGCCACTTCGCCAAGCGGCCAAACGTTGTGCAACAAAAACTCTAAGCACAATTATCAAAACCATTAGGCATTGGTCGATATGCGTAGTACTGCAATACTTCTTCGATAGCAAAAATAAGTGCTTTGTTGATGGGTAAAATCAGGTTTCCGAGTTTGAAATCTATTTGAGAAAGATTCATATAATAATCAGTAAATATGGGAATAGAAAGCCCTTCGTTGATAGCTTTTGTAGTTTGTTCAAAGGCTTCTTTTTGACCTTCCTTGATTATGGAACAAGTAGCTATTCGGTATTGTCCATATTTGTCTTGGTTGGCTCCAAAACCAAATAATCGGCATATTAAACCCCGGTATTCATAGGTTTTACAATTGCCATTGTTTTTATCCAATACCGATAATGGATTGTAATTATAGCAAAAACTTGAGGTTGTATTGTTTAAATTCGACAAAACCGTTTCTGCCTTACCCATTAAAAAAAGATGGAATGCCCAAGGCAAAAATTCTAGCGGAGAGGCATCAATTTCGGGATTCGTGCAGCATTTGCCACAGCCCGCTAAACAACCCAAAGTAGAACTTAGTTGAAAACTTTTGATTTCAAGTTCTAGTTGTGCAAACAAAGCTTCAACACGATTTACGCGATCTTCTATCGACATTTTTTTTTACAAGGTAGGCTTTATTCTGCCGATTGGTACTTATTTTGCCAGAACATTAAATTCAAAAAAAATCTAGTTCCATTAGAATTCTTTAAATATTTATAGGAACTTTGCAACGCTTTCACAACAAAGGCATAAAATTTATATTTACAGTAATTATATTAGCATCAAGTGATTAAAAAGAAAATAGAAATACTAGCTCCTGCAAAAGATTTAATTCATGGAATGGCTGCAATTAATAGTGGTGCCGATGCTGTTTATATAGGCGCACCTCAATTTGGAGCTCGTTCTAATGCGCATAACTCTCTTGAAGATGTAGCTGCGTTAGTGAGATATGCCCACTTATTTTATGCCCAAGTTTTTGTAGTTATCAATACGATTCTCTATGATAATGAACTCGAAACCTGCCGCAAAATGATTTGGGAATTATATGAAATCGGAGTCGATGCCCTAATTGTACAAGACATGGCGATTATGGAAATGGACTTACCCCCTATTGTTCTCCATGCCAGCACCCAGGCCAATAATCGTGATGCCGATAAAATCAAATTCTTGAAAGATGCTGGAATGAAGCGTGTGGTCTTAGCTAGGGAGTTAAACTTACACCAAATTAAAGAAATCAGTACTGCTAGCGATGTCGAATTGGAATTTTTTGTAACTGGCGCGCTTTGTGTTTCTTTTAGTGGCAATTGCTATATGAGTGTTGCTAATGGGGAACGCTCTGCTAATCGTGGTTCGTGTGCACAAAACTGCCGTTTGCCTTACAATTTGATTGATGGTCATGGCGAAACTTTAATCAAAAATAGTCACTTACTTTCGATTAAAGATTTTGATGTTTCAGATGAAATTCCGAATCTAATTGAAGCAGGAGTTTGTTCCTTCAAAATTGAAGGTCGCTTGAAAGATATTGTCTATGTAAAAAACAATGTGTCGTATTTGCGCCAAAAACTGGATGGTTTTTTAGAAGGAAATGACAAATACTCTAAAGCCTCTTCCGGAAGCTGTACTTTCACTTTTGATTCAGCTTTGAATAAAAGTTTCAACCGCGGGTATACCGATTATTTTGTTAACGAAAGATACCAGTCAATCGGTTCTTGGGAAAGTCCAAAATCGAAAGGGCAATTTATTGGAAAACTCATCAAAACCATTGGAAATGCTTATGAAATCGAAAATGGAGAATTGTTAAACAATGGTGACGGACTTTGTTTTATCAACGAAAATAATGAAGCCGACGGAATCTATGTCAACAAGGTCGAGAATGGTCTAGCCTATCCTAATGTGCTCAAAGAAATAAAACCAGATACCTTTATCTATCGAAATAACGATACAGCTTTTATCAAAATTGTAGAACGAGAAGACAGTGCCGTTCGAAAAATTAGTACAACGCTGTTATTATCAGAAAACGAAAACGGTTTTGTACTTTCAGCAACCGATGAAGATGGAAATCTGAGTTCAGTGAATTTGGTTCACCCAAAAGAAAGAACCAAAAACAACGAATCTATCGAAGAAAATTTCAAAATAAATCTGGCAAAAACGGGATTTACACCCTACAAAATCGAAGAAATAACCATTCAATTTTCGGAAAATTGGTTTCTACCCATTTCAAAAATCAATGAAATGAGAAGAGCTGTTTTAGAGCAATTATCTGAAATTCGGCTACAAAATTATCATCGTGAAGAACATCAAATGGTCAAAACTTCGCACCCTTATCCAGAAGAGAAATTAGATTTTATGTATAATGTTTCGAATAAACTAGCCCGTAAATTTTATGAGCGCCATGGTGTTTCCGAAATCGAGAAAGCATTTGAACTGCAATGGGATCCTGGAAAGTCTCGGGTGATGACCACTAAATATTGCATTAAATACGAATTAGAAAAATGCCCAAAATATCATAAAGACACCATGGAAACCAAACTTAAAGAACCATTGGTGTTGAAACAAGGTGAATTAGAATACAAACTCAAATTCAATTGTAAACCTTGTGAAATGGAAATTTGGGAAAAAGATGCCGAATTCGAAATCGAAGAGGATCACTTTCATTAAAATATAAAAAATAGCAACCTATGAAAAATAAAATTGTAAAAATAAAAACACTCTTATCGCTACTATTCTTGTTTTCATTAAGTTTTGTGCATACTCAAGACAAAAAAAAGCTAACTAAAACTCAAATAGTGGAAGTGTCTTGTGGTCAATGCCAATTTGGAATGACCGAAAAGAAAGGCTGTGACTTAGCTGTTCGCATTGACGGAAAATGCCATTTTGTTGATGGTACAGCTATCGATTCTCACGGCGATGCACACAAAGAGGATGGTTTTTGTAATGCCATTAGAAAAGCAGCAGTAACAGGAGAAATTAAAAAAAATCGTTTCAAAGTAAATGCTTTTAGATTATTGCCCGAAGAAAAATAACCCAAAATCATGTCGTTACTTTTAGACAATCTCTCCAAACATATCCAACTTTCTAGCGAAGAACAAGCTCTTTTTTTGTCTAAAACAACTACGCAAACCTACAAAGCCAAAACCATTTTGCTTTATGCAGGACAGGTATGCAAAAACTCCTATTTTGTTAATTCAGGTGTGCTTAGAAGTTTTACTATCAATGATAATATTGTAGAGCACGTATTAAGCTTTGCCTGCAGCGACTGGTGGATTGGCGATATGTACAGCTTACTCTCTCAAAAACCAGGTAATTTATTTATTGAGGTTTTAGAAGATGCCGAGGTTGTAATTTTATCCAAAGAAAACCAAGAATTGCTTTATCAAGAAATACCAAAACTAGAACGTTTTTTTAGAATCTTGACTGAGAATTCGTTAGTAGCACATCAGGAACGATTAATGGATAATTTAAGCTTATCTGCCGAAGAACGCTTTGAAAAAATGTGCAAAAAATACCCCGATTTAATGCAAAAAGTTGCTCAAAAACAATTGGCTTCTTATATCGGAGTGACACCTGAGTTTTATAGTAAGATGAAAAGTAAACTTTTGAGGAAGTAATCAGTGGTCAGTTAGATTTTTTTAGAGCACTATATAACTGAATACTAATTTTCTGAATACTGAACACTATTTTCTTAATCTACATTAAGCCACTTTTGCCAACTTCAATTGTAAATTTGTATATTAAAAATCACTAAATTTATCTACGATGAAAAATACCCTTTTACATAAAGCCAATACCAGAGGACACGCAGATCACGGATGGTTAAACGCGTATCACAGTTTTAGTTTTGGCAGTTGGTACAATCCAGAAAGAGTTCAGTTTGGGGTTTTACGAGTTTTGAATGACGATACTGTTGCCGCTGGAATGGGTTTTGGCGAACACGGACACGATAATATGGAAATCATTACCATTCCGCTGGAAGGAGATTTGGCTCACAAAGACAGTATGGGAAATGCCGAAACCATAAAAACTGGCGATGTACAGGTGATGAGTGCTGGAACCGGAATTCGACATAGCGAATTCAATCCCAATGCCGACCAACAAACCAAATTATTCCAAATTTGGTTGTTTCCAAAAACCACAAATGTGGAACCCCGTTACCAGCAAATTACTTTAGACGCTGCTGAACAAAAAAACAATTTTTCTCAAATACTTTCGCCAAATGAAGACGATGCTGGTGTTTGGATTCATCAAGATGCTTGGTTTTATCTCAGTGATTTTGACAAAGACTTTTCTAAAAATATTGCTCTAAAAAAAGAAGGAAACGGATTTTACATCATCAATATTGATGGTGAAATTGAAGTATGTGGTACAAAACTAGAAAAAAGAGATGCTATTGGAATTTGGGAAAACAACGAAATTGAAATCAAAGCCACTACCGATTCTAAATTTTTGATAATGGAAATTCCTATGATCTAATTGAATATAAAAAAATGAAAAAAATTATTGCCTTTGGAGCTTCATCAAGCAAGACTTCAATCAACAAACAATTAGCTACTTATGTGGCCAATCAATTCGAAAATTCCCACATTGAAATTTTGGATTTAAACGATTACGAGATGCCTGTTTTTTCGGTTGATAAAGAAAAAGAAAGTGGAATCCATCCTTTGGCACTACAGTTTTATGAAAAATTAGGCACTGCCGATTTAATTATCATTTCTTTTGCGGAACATAATGGGGCATATTCAGCTGCTTTCAAGAATATTTTTGATTGGATATCAAGAATAAATAGCAAAACATTTCAAGAAAAACCAATGCTTTTACTATCAACCTCTCCAGGTCCTAGAGGAGGTGCAACCGTCTTAGAAATTGCTAAAAATCGTTTTCCATTTCAAGGTGGGGTTATCAAAGGGACTTTTTCATTACCTAGTTTCGGGGCTAATTTTGATTCTGAGAAAGGAATTATCAATGCTGATTTAAAAAGTCAACTGTTAGAAATTGTAAATTCGATTGAATTTTAACTCTTGTTTTCTGTGGCAAAAAAAAGAATTATTATATGTTTTAAAAGTATTTAAGATTCAAATACTTTAGATGTATTCAATTGTTCCTGATAATTGAGGGTTTCATATTTCTTCATAATCATCTGCGTTTTAAAAAAGCAAAGTGTAGATTCTGCCCCCTGATTAATATTGACATTTTTATCCTCAAGCCCGTCATAAGATGCCGCATTTACTGAGTTATACATAATCTGTTTCAGGTGATTATTCCCTAAAAACCAGGTAAATGCTAATTTTAGCTGATTTTTATATTTTACATTCCCCGTTACTTCATAAAATAAATCTAAGGCAATAATTGTGGTGGATACTTCAATAGGTTGCTCTCCATATGACATTCTTTTGTGGTCTTTGTTAAACCACCCCCTATTTGAAATTACACTTAATTCTCCTTTCATAAAATAATGTGACAAAAGAAAATCGAAAGTAACTACGGCAATTCTCTTGTATTTCTGATTTCCTGTTGCTAAAAAGCCATACATCATCGCTTCAGGAATGACATTGTTTGCATAAGTCATATAATCCTCATACCAACACCATTTTTCTTGTGAATTGATATGGTAATGATTCAATAACTTATCGGCAAGATGTTCTATTTGTTGTTTTATTGTGTCTTCTTGATATACTAGATAATAGTAATAAAGTCCTTTCAGAGTATAGGCAATAGATCTTGGAGATGTTACTTTTTCTAGATGCTGAACGGCTTTATCCCATGCTTTTTTTGCTTGAATTACCAACTCTATAGGAAGGATTTCTTGATGAGATAACGTAAAACCTAAACTCCATAAAGCTCTTCCGTTTGAATCTTCTAGGTTAACTTCTTCATTTTGCTCTGTCAATTGACGATCAAAGTTTTTATAATTATCAAACTTTCCATCTTCCCTTTGGATGCCTGTTATAAAATTTAAATAAATCGACGCCAGTTTTAGCGCTTCTAGGTCTTCACAAAGAGAATAATACATGACCATGTCAATTAATGCCCTAGAATTATCGTCTAAAGTATAACCAGATTCTGGGTCTGGTTGACTAAATTTTGAAAATTGTAACATCCCATAATCTGTTGACATACTTTTAATATGGTCTAATTTTATTGGAGGATAATTAAATCTTATCTCTTCAGATCTATCAGTTAATGTTGCAAACAAAAATCCATATTTCATAGCAATGTTTTCCCAAGTTGTTTCATGAGTTAAAGCATATCCATTACTTCCCATTTCTATTCGCTCTTGCTTGTTTTCAACAAGTTTTAATATGGCCTTTTGAAATTCTTCAGGGTTTTCAAACCCATTTAATAATATTCCAACACCTTCATTCAATGCCTCAACTGCATGTGGTATTGGAGTAGAAATAACGGCACAGCCACAACTCATTGCATAAGCAAATGTGCCGCTCACAGCTTGATTAGGGTCCTTTGATGCAAAAAGATAGATATCTGATAACGTCAAAAATTCAAGAAGTTGACTCAATTTTAAATATTTATTGATAAAAAATACATTGTTTTCTAAATGAAGTTGGTTTACCGTTTGTATTAGTTTGTCACGATATCGCTCCCCTTCTTGTTTTAAGATTTCAGGATGTGTTTTCCCTATTATAAGGTAAATTACTTCTGGGTGTTTTGTAATAATTTTAGGAAGCGCATGTAAAACGGTTTCGATATTTTTATTATCACTAATTAACCCAAAAGTTGACAATACAATTTTATCTGAATAATTGTATTCCCTTTTCAATTTTTCCTTTTGATCCCATAGTACCATATGTGTACCATGGGGTATTATCTCTAATTTTGATTTTTGGCAGTCATAATGATGAATTAATATCTCTAGAGATTTATTTGTGAGTACAACAATTTTATTAGACAAATTAATAATTGCCTGAACTACTTTTTTTAATTTTTTATTAGGTTCTGGTAATACCGTATGAAAAACGGTTACAATTGGCTTATTTAATGCTAATAAAAATGAAAGTAAATAATTGCCATATTCTCCGCCGAAGAGCCCGAATTCATGTTCGACACAAACCATTCCAATGTCATTTCTACTGTTAATCTTTTCTGCTACTAAACGATACTCTTCAATTAAATAAACTGGCAATGTATACGTTACTTCATTTCCATATTCAAATTGATGTTCTTCTTTTTGTAGAGCACATACTTCTATAGGGAGCGAATTCCCGAAAACCAAATTTATTGAATTAACAACATCATTGGAAAAAGTTGCTAATCCACATTCTCTTGGTGGATAAGAGCTTACAATTAAAACAATCTTGTTTTTTTTTGATTTCATTGCGACTATTATTTGTTGTTTTTATTTCAAAAAGTTAAAAAAAATATTTATTAGTTAAAAAAACAAGGTTACAATCCTTGTTTTTTACTATTCTTCAAAGCAACTAACAGCTCTGCCAAATCTACTACAGCGTAAGCTGAAGAATAATCAGAAACAGCATAAGGTAATATAAGACTGTTATTGTGAATTATTGAACCGCAAGAATATACCACATTGGGTACATAACCTTCTCGTTCCTCTTCTAAAGGATACAATAGCGGTTCAGGTAGTCTGCCTATTTCCTTAGAAGGATCATCCAAGTCGAACAATGAAGCGCCAATACAATAACGCCTCATAGCGCCTACACCATGCGTAATTACCAACCAACCTTCTTCTGTCCATAAAGGCGAACCACAATTCCCAATATGAGTAAACTCCCATGGATAAAGTGGCTTCTGAATTTGTATGGGGTCTTTCCAAACATTAGTTCTATCGGAATACATCAGGTAATTATTAACCCCATCAATTCTGGAAAGCATGGCGTATTTGCCATTAATCTTTTTTGGAAATAATGCCATCCCTTTACTTTTAGACCCTTCACCATGTAATGGCGTTACTCGAAACGAATAAAAATCATTTGTCGAAATCAATTTTGAAAGTGTTGCATGGCCATTATATGCGGTATAAGTACCCATTACAGTTTCTGAATTATCATCGTCAATAAAACGAACAAAACGGGCATCTTCAATACCTCGACTTTCGGCGTCTGAAATTGGAAATATTACCCGTTCAGAAATGTCAGAATCGTGTTTGAATTGTATATCATAAAATGAATCCAAAAGCCAAACCAATTCATTATAGGCTTGACGTTTTTCATAAGGGATTACAGCATCTTCTAATTCTCTTTTCAATGAGGCTCTAAATGTTGAATATTCAAACTCTTCTGGCAACTTATCTATAATCGTGGGATAGATATCTAACGTATCCATTTCGTCCAATTTTCTAGCAATTCTTTTTTTTTGAAAAATTATTTTATGTAAAACCTCAGCCTTTTCAATGTTATTTCCTATTGGCATCATCTTTAAATTATTATCTTTATCGATAATTCCTCTTCTAAATACGATGGAAGATACATGCCCTTCACCAGTAACTCGAAATGAAATTACGACTCGTTTTTCTCCCTTATTCAAATTTGTTTGATCAAAATCTTCTACTATCGATGGATTAAAAAAAGCAGATGATTCTATGGAATATTCCATTGTTAGGTAGGATCCGATTAGTAATTTCCTTTCCTCAGACAAATCTTCATCATTGATATGCATTTCATCAATTAGCCCCCTAACGTTTTCAAAATGTTTAAGAAATATATCTGAAATACTACGGTGCCTTCTGGCAAATCCTCTAAATATCTCTTCTAAGGTAAGATTAACTTGTTTTTCTTTCATAAGCATGATTCGGCCAACTAATTCTTGTGTTCTTATATCTCCATTCATGAAAAACCTCGTAACAATCCTACTAGAATCAGGCATAAACTTCATATTTTTACGAATAACTGAAACTTCCATAAATTTATTTTCTAAGTATAATAAAAAAAGCATCTACATTTTAGTGCGGAAGAAATGGATTCTATTTGTTATGCTATTCAATTATATTGTTGAGATCAACATAATCAAATCAAATCTGGGGACTTGTGTGTGTTTGTAAATACTTCTTTAATAGTTTTGTTATTTCGGTATTATTGTTGAAATAGATATCAGGGTTTTATAGCTCTATTAAAAAAATATTTTTTGTATGAAAGACACAACCAAATATACAAAAAAAAATAACTTAAATGCATGATATTTATCATATTGCATTTGATAATTCAGATGCAATCTTCATATAATAAACAAACCAATCTTCATAAGCCTTGCGGAAAATAAATATCGTTTTTGAATACCTTTCAATACTAAGAAATATTGTAATCTAAAAAGCTGCAAGAAGGGTCTTAATTACCGAAAAGTTGCTCCTCCTAAAAAAAATAGTATTTTTGCAATCTATTATACGTATTCAAATAATAGATAACATTAAAACAACACTACATGAAAGCATACGTATTTCCAGGACAAGGAGCTCAATTCACAGGGATGGGCAAAGACTTATATGAAAACTCGGTTTTAGCCAAGGAATTATTCGAAAAAGCCAATGAAATTTTAGGATTTAGAATCACTGACATTATGTTTGAAGGTACAGCCGAAGAATTAAGGGAAACCAAAGTGACCCAACCAGCGATTTTCTTGCATTCAGTAATATTAGCCAAGACATTGGAAAATTTCAAGCCAGAAATGGTAGCAGGACATTCTCTAGGCGAATTTTCGGCATTAGTTGCCAATGGTGTTTTGTCATTTGAAGACGGATTAAAATTAGTATCGCAACGAGCATTAGCGATGCAAAAAGCATGCGAAATAAAACCATCAACAATGGCTGCCGTTTTAGGATTAGCCGATAACATCGTTGAGGAAGTTTGCGCTTCAATCGACGGAATTGTGGTGGCCGCCAATTATAACTGCCCAGGACAATTAGTGATTTCAGGCGAAACTTCGGCGGTAGAAAAAGCTTGTGAAGCAATGAAAGAAGCCGGTGCAAAAAGAGCTTTGCTTTTGCCTGTTGGCGGTGCTTTTCACTCGCCAATGATGGAACCGGCAAGAGAAGAATTGGCCGCAGCCATTGAAGCAACTACATTTTCAACTCCAATTTGTCCAGTGTATCAAAACGTGACAGCTAGTGCAGTTTCTGATGCTGATGAAATAAAGAAAAACTTGATTATCCAATTGACAGCTCCAGTAAAATGGACACAATCGGTGCAACAAATGATTGCCGATGGCGCTACTTTGTTTACAGAAGTTGGTCCAGGAAAAGTATTGGCTGGATTAATTGGAAAAATTGATAGAGAAGCGGTGACTACTAACTTTTAAAAAAAATGCCATGAAAAAAGTGATTTTTATATTTACTCTTACTGTAATCTTAATTTCTTGCAAAAAAACAACACAAGAACACTTGGATAATGCAAAAGAGGCTGTTAAGCAA
>NZ_JBJXDQ010000023.1:0-15402 GCF_046155325.1 Flavobacterium sp. | reverse complement strand
AGTATAAATGAATTTTTAGCTCCCAATGATTTTTGAATCCCAATAAGATTAGTCCGTTCTTTGACCGAAACGAACATGATATTGGCAATTCCAAAACCACCTACAAGAAGCGAAAATCCGCTAATGATCCAACCCACGACATTCATTTGGGAAATGATTCCGTCTATCAAATTCGTAAACCCCGAGAAAACATTTATAAAAAAGTTATCAATAGCACCTGATTTTAACCCTCTCAAACTTCTTAACTTTTGTGAAATTTCTGCCTTATAAGCATCCATATCGATACCGTTTTTTGGGTTAAAAATTATAGCATTAATTAATGACTTATTGTTTTCACCATATAATTGTCTCAAAAAATTAACTGGAATATATGCAGAATTATCATCACTATCTCCGAACAAGCCTAATCCCTGTTTTTTTAAAACTCCTATAACCGTAAATCTTTGACCATATAAACGCACTTTTTTCCCTATTGAATACTCATTGTTAAATAATGCTTTGTCAATTTCGTCACCAATAACAATAACTTTTGCTGCTGAATTGGCTTCGGATTCAGTATAAAACCTACCCTTTTCAAATTCAAGACCTTGTATATCAATAAACTCATGAGAAACCGCCAGAATATTAATATTACTAATGGTATTAGACTCAAATTTAACTGATTCGGTTTTTGTGAAAATTTGATATCCCATTTGATCTGTATTGGCCATAGCACTTTTCAAATAAATATATTCGTCGTATTTAACATTAGGAAACTGCTCCCTTTTCCATTGCGGAATTTCGGAAGGTCCAAATGACATTTTCATTAAATAAATAGTGTTTTTATCTAAAGTACTCAAATCTTTAGTGATTTTTCTATTCAAAGAATCAACAGCTGCTAGAACAGAAATAATAGAGAAAATACCAATGGTAACTCCTAACAAAGACAAAAGTGTACGCAATTTATTATTTTGCAAAGCACTAATAGCAAAACGGAAACTTTCCTTAACCAATCTAAAGTAAATTAACATAAATGTAATAATTTGCAATACTGTAAAATTCTATAAATTTATTTCAAGAACCTAATTAAACTGGCTCTTTAGGTTTGTGTTATAATTTAAATTATTGTTACACAATATCATTGCTTTCTTTATACAAAAAAACTACTTTTGCACGATAAATTTCAAACGATAGATGAACACTACAAAAACAATCAAATCAGCTTTAATTTCAGTTTTTTCAAAAGAAGGTTTAGAGCCAATTATACAAAAATTACACGAGCAAAATGTTATCTTTTATTCCACAGGGGGTACTGAAGATTTTATTAAAAACCTAGGCATTCCTGTAGTTCCAGTAGAAGATGTTACTTCATACCCCTCTATACTGGGTGGACGAGTTAAAACCTTACACCCGAAAGTTTTTGGAGGAATTTTGAATCGTCAAGATAACGAAACTGATGTTCAACAAATGCAGGAATACGATATTCCGCAAATTGATTTAGTGATTGTAGACTTGTATCCTTTTGAAAAAACAGTAGCTTCAGGAGCTAATGAAAGTGATATTATCGAAAAAATAGATATTGGTGGTATTTCTTTAATTCGTGCTGCTGCAAAAAATTTCAAAGACACTGTAATAGTTCCTTCAGTTTCAGAATATAGCTTGCTTTTAGATTTAATTTCTAACCAAAATGGTGCTACAACATTAGAAGACAGAAAATTATTTGCAACGAAAGCATTTCACGTTTCTTCTCATTATGACACCGCAATTTTCAATTATTTTAATACTGATGAGACTCTTTTTAAAACTAGTATTGCTGATGGACAAGTGTTGAGATATGGAGAAAATCCACATCAAAAAGGGTTTTTCTTTGGCGATTTTGACGCCATGTTCAAAAAAGTGCACGGAAAAGAATTGTCATATAACAATTTATTGGATGTTGATGCAGCAGTAAATTTAATTGCTGAGTTTAAAAATGATGTCCCTACATTTGCCATTTTAAAACACAATAACGCTTGTGGTTTAGCAACTAGGGAAACAATTAGTGAAGCTTATAAAGTGGCTTTAGCCTGCGATCCAACCTCAGCATTTGGTGGGGTTTTAATCGCTAATACAAAAATAGATGTAGCAACTGCAACTGAAATAAATAAATTATTTTGTGAAGTCGTCATCGCTCCAAGCTATAATTCTGAAGCTATAGCGATTTTACAAGAAAAGAAAAACAGAATAATATTGGTTCAAAACGAAGTAGAATTACCTCAAAAACAGGTTCGAACTTGCTTGAACGGTATTTTAGTTCAAGAAAGAAATAACATTACAGATACTAAAACTGACTTAAAAACAGTTACTTTAATTTCACCAACTTCTCAAGAAGTTGAAGATTTAATTTTTGCTTCTAAAGTTTGCAAAAACACTAAGTCAAATACGATAGTATTTGCCAAAAACGGCACTTTAATTTCATCAGGAACAGGTCAAACCTCGAGAGTGGATGCCTTAATGCAAGCAATTGAAAAAGCAAAAGCTTTTGGATTTAGTCTTGAAGGTGCTTCAATGGCAAGCGATGCTTTTTTTCCATTTCCTGACTGTGTTGAATTAGCAAAAAATGCTGGAATTACAGCAGTCATTCAACCTGGAGGATCTATAAAAGATCAATTAAGCATTGATTATTGTAATGAAAATAAAGTTGCAATGGTATTTACAGGAACACGTCATTTTAAACATTAATTTGTTTAGATTTGTATGTTAAATTTTTATAACTATTAAACCCAAAAAAATATGGGATTTTTTGATTTCATGACCGAGGATATTGCTATAGATCTTGGTACCGCAAATACTTTAATCATTCATAACGATAAAGTTGTTATTGACAGTCCGTCAATAGTTGCCCGAGATAGAGTTTCGGGAAAAATCATTGCAGTTGGCAAAGAAGCTAACATGATGCAAGGAAAAACCCATGAAAATATTAAAACAATTCGACCTTTGAAAGACGGCGTAATCGCCGATTTTGATGCTTCTGAAAAAATGATTAGCATGCTTATAAAAAGCATTCCTGCTTTGAAAAAAAGAATGTTTACTCCAGCATTGCGAATGGTTGTTTGTATTCCTTCAGGAATAACCGAAGTAGAAATGAGAGCGGTAAAAGAATCATGCGAAAGGGTAAATGGCAAAGAGGTATATTTAATTCACGAACCCATGGCCGCTGCTATAGGTATTGGTATCGATATAATGCAACCTAAAGGGAACATGATTGTTGATATAGGAGGTGGAACTACAGAAATTGCTGTAATTGCATTAGGTGGAATTGTTTGTGACAAATCCGTTAAAATTGCTGGAGATGTTTTTACCAATGACATCGTATATTATATGCGTACGCAACACAATCTTTTTGTTGGTGAAAGTACTGCCGAAAAAATTAAAATTCAAGTTGGAGCAGCTGTCGAAGATTTAGAAACCCCTCCAGAAGAAATGTCAGTTCAAGGGAGGGATTTACTAACAGGAAAACCAAAACAAGTTGCTGTTTCGTATCGCGAAATTGCCAAAGCATTAGACAAATCAATACAACGTATAGAAGATGCTGTTATGGAAACTTTATCTCAAACTCCCCCAGAATTAGCAGCTGACATATACAATACTGGTATTTATCTTGCAGGTGGAGGGTCTATGTTGAGAGGTTTAGATAAAAGGATTTCACAAAAAACAGATTTGCCAGTTTATATTGCTGAAGATCCTTTGAGAGCAGTAGTTAGAGGCACAGGAATGGCTCTTAAAAACCTTGTTAAATTTAAAAGCATCCTTATAAAATAAAAACTCCAAAAATCAAAATTTAAATTCCAAGATGGTTTACAAAAGCCTGGAATTTGGATTTTGAAACTTTATAATTTAATAAATTATGCAGCAAATAGTTAATTTTATTTTAAAAAACAGTAATAGATTACTTTTTTTGCTGCTTTTAGTGTTTTCCTTATTCTTAACTATCCAGTCGCATTCATATCATAAAAGTAGGATTATAAGCTCTGCAAATTTTTTAAGTGGCGGAGTATACGAAAAAATTAATAATATCAGTGAATATTTTAATTTAAGAACTCAAAATGATGCACTTGCACAAGAAAATGCTAAACTAAGAAGTATACTTTTTAATACCAAAGACACGTCTACTATACAAAAATTAGATAGCATTAGAGGATTAAATGCTACCGACATTATTGTTTCAAAAGTGATTCATAATACCTATGATTCTCACGAAAATTATTTAACTATTAATTCTGGGAGTGTTCATGGAATAAAACCAGACATGGGTGTCGTAAATAGTTCAGGAATTGTAGGGATTATTGATGACACTTCTCCAAAATATGCTACTGTAATTAGTATATTAAATATCAAATCACAAATAAACGCAAAAATTAAAAAATCGAACCATTTTGGTTCATTGATTTGGGACGGTAAAAGTACTGGTTTTGTTCAATTGATAGATATTCCAAGATTAGCTGCCATTAGAAAAGGTGACACTATTGTTACAGGAGGTCAATCTGTAATCTTTCCTGCAAATATTAATATTGGAACTATTGACAAAATTTACATTGATAATAAAACTAATTATTATACTCTTAATGTTAAATTATTTAACGACATGACAAATTTAGGTCATGTTTATGTTATTAAGAGTAAGGATCGTGAAGAAATACTAAAACTAGAAAATAAAGAAAAAGATGAATAGTACTTTGTTCATAAATGTTTTTCGTTTTTTACTGTTGCTTACGGTTCAAATTGTTATTTTTAATAACATGAATTTTATGGGATATATTAGTCCCTTTCCATACATACTCTTTATTATATTATACCCAGTAAATGGTAATAAATATGGGCTACTAATTGCTAGTTTTTTTCTGGGTCTAATTTTAGATGTATTCAGTAATTCTGGAGGTATACATACCACTGCAAGTATTGTATTGGCTTATTATAGACCCTATATATTTAAATTTGCATTTGGAATTAGTTATGAATATCAAACTGTAAAATTAAATGATATTTTAACTCCTGAACGCTTTTCTTTTTTAGTCCTTGCTGTGTTAATTCATCATATAACTTTGTTTGTTTTAGAGACATTTCAAATGAGTTTCTTCTTTGATAACTTACTTAGAATCATATTGAGTTCTATTTTTACAATTCTAATTTGCATAATCATAATATACCTTACAAAGCCTAATAGAAGATGAGAAAAATATTGCTCCCTTCGTTAATAATAATTACAACTTCTTTACTTGTAATACGATTATTTTATTTACAAGTAATAGATGACTCCTTTAAATTAAAATCAGACAATAACGCGATTAAAATAAAATATGACTATCCTGAGAGAGGTTATATTTATGACAGATCAGGAAAATTATTAGTCGCCAACCAGCCCTCATATGACATCATGGTCATTCCAAGAGAAATAAAAAATCTTGACACGATTGAGTTTTGTGAATTATTAGATGTCACAAAAGAGGAATTTATCAAAAAAATTGAGAAAGCAAAAGTTTATAGTCCCAGACTTCCCTCAGTTTTTTTAGCTCAATTGAATAAAAAAGAGTTTGCTGCATTCCAAGAAAAGATACGAAAATACGAAGGTTTCTATTTTCAAAAGCGTTCACTTCGAGATTATCAGGTCACTTTTGGAGCCAACGTTTTTGGTTTTATTACACAGGTCAACGAAAAATTAATTGAAAAAAATCCCTATTATAATAGTGGTGATTTAATAGGCATGCAAGGCGTAGAACAAAGTTATGAAGAAATATTACGCGGTATAAAAGGGGTTAAATATATTCAAAAAGATAAATACAACCGAGAAATTGGTTCGTACAAAGAAGGAAAATACGATACTTTAGCTGTACAAGGAAAAGACATCAATCTCTCTATTGATCTGGAACTTCAAAAATATGGTGAGGAGTTGATGATCAATAAAAGAGGTGGAATTGTAGCTATTGAGCCCAAAACCGGTGAAATATTAGCTTTGGTTACTGCACCTTCTTATGATCCGTCGATATTAGTTGGTAGACAAAGGTCTAAAAATTATACCATTTTATACCATGATTCGATTGCAAAACCACTCTATGATAGAGGTCTACTTGCTGAATATCCACCAGGATCCCCATTTAAAATTTTAACTGGTTTAATTGGTCTTCAAGAAAAAGTAATTACAGAACAAACTACTTTTATGTGTCACCATGGATTTAGTTATGCACGTGGACGATTTATGAAATGTCACGGTTCTGGACCACATCAATTACATAACGGAATCTATAATTCTTGTAATACTTATTTTGGATCTACATACATGCGAACTATCAATAAATATGTTAATCCACCTCATGCTGTAAATGTTTGGAGTAAACATGTAAAAAGTTTTGGATTAGGTAATTTTATGGGTTATGATTTACCAACAGGGAAAAAAGGGAAAGTGCCAGATTCAAAAACCTATAAAAAGATGTATCCAGATTGGCGTTGGGATAGTAAAACTATTGTATCAAATGCCATCGGACAAGGTGAAGTATTGATGACCCCTATTCAACTGGCAAATATGATGAGTGCAGTAGCCAATGAAGGGTATTATTATACACCACATATCATTAAAAAAATTAAAGGTCAAGTTATCGACAAAAAATTTACAACAAAACATCAAACATCAATAGATAAAAAATATTTTAAACCTATGATAAGTGGTTTATTTGATGTTTATAATCTTGGAACTGCTCATGGATTAAATGTCGAGGGTATTGATATTTGCGGTAAAACAGGTACTGCTGAGAATTTTGCAAAAATTAATGGTATAAGAACAAAACTAGAAGATCACTCCATTTTTGTGGCTTTCGCACCAAAAGACAATCCTAAAATAGCTATTGCAATTTTAGTCGAAAATGGAGGTTTTGGATCCACCATTGCGGGCCCTATAGCCAGTCTAATGATTGAAAAATATCTTAAACATAAAATAACAAGAGTAGATCTAGAAAAAAGAATTTTGGAAAGAAGTTTACAAAGTAGGTATGTAAAATTAGGTGGTGTTTCCGAAACTATAAAAATGGATTTAAGAAAAAAAGATTCGATTTTAAAATTGAAAACAGTTGTTCCTACTCTAAAAAAAGATTCAACTAAACAAAATTAATACCTGATTCATTTGAAATGAAAAATCAAAGTATAACAAACAACCTAGACTGGATTTGTGTTATCATTTATGGCCTATTAGTATTAATGGGTTGGCTTAATATTTATTCTTCATCCTTATCCTCGTTAGAAGGTACTTTCGAAAAGCAACTTATTTTTATTGTTTTAACTATTCCGTTAATTTTTATAATCATTTCTATTGATGGGAAGTTTTATGAAAAATATGCTAGTATCATCTTTGGAATATCTTTGTTATCACTTGCCGGTTTGTTTGTAGCTGGTAAAACTATTGCCGGACAACGTTGTTGGTATGCTATCGGAAGCTTTACGCTACAACCCTCAGAGTTTGCTAAAGCAGCAACAGCATTAGCATTAGCAAAGTATTTAAGCGATTCACAAATAAATTTAAAAGATGCAAACAAACAAATACAAGCACTATTAATTGTTTTTTTGCCTGTGCTCTTAATATTACCACAACCCGATCCTGGAAGTGCATTAATTTACAGTATATTTATTATTGTTTTATATCGTGAAGGCTTGCCTTCTTGGTATGTTTGGACTGGATTTGTTACCATACTTTTATTTGTATTTACACTAATATTAGAACCTCAATATGTAATTCTACTTTCTTTACTTATCATTATATTTATTCATTTCAAGTCAAGGTTGTCAGAGAGAAATATTGTACTGAGTAGTATTCTTTTTGTAGCAATTTCGGGTTTTGTGCTTTCTGTAAATTATGTATTCAATCATGTATTTAAACAACACCATAGAGATCGTTTTAATATTCTTCTGGGTAAGTCGGTAGATATGAAAGGTATTGGATACAATACTAATCAATCAGAAATTGCCATTGGTTCTGGTGGCTGGTTTGGAAAAGGATTTCTTGAAGGAACACAAACCAAAGGCGGATTTGTTCCCGAACAACACACCGATTATATATTTACGACAGTTGGCGAAGAGTGGGGCTTTATAGGATCACTTCTTGTAATTGGTTTATTCGTAGGGTTAATTTTGAGAATAATCTACCTAGCCGAAAGACAAAAAACTAAATTTAGCAGGGTTTATGGCTATTGTGTAGCTGGCATTTTGTTTATTCACTTCTTTGTCAATATTGCAATGGTATTAGGGATATTTCCAACTATAGGGGTACCACTGCCCTTCTTTTCTTATGGGGGTTCAGGACTCTGGGGTTTTACAATTTTGCTTTTTATTTTTATAAAAATGGATGCCAATAAAGTGAATGAGTGGTAGGGATTTAAATATCTACGAAGGAGTTATTATAAACATTCTTAATGTCAAGGAATACTTTTATAAAAAAACCCAAGAATATTTTTCTTGGGTTTTCAAATTTTTACAATAAAGAGTTCTTATGATTTAACCAATTTAACTTTATTGATTTTATTTGCAAATTCTTTTTTAACTACTGGTTTCGATTGCAAATCATCCAATACATTTAAAGCTTCTTCTACGTAAACATCTTTTTTCAAGCTTTCATGCCAACGGTCTCTTTTTTCTTTAAGGGAAGCATCATTTTTCATTAATTCAATTTCGGTTGGTAATGAAGTAAAGTTAACGCGAGAATCATAATCAGCAATTGGCTTATATTTTTTGATTGTTTCTTCGATTTTTTGTTGCTCTTTTTTAAAGTTTTCAAACTTAAGGCTATAAATATTTTCTTTACTTCGTTGGTCTATCCATTTTGCATTTTCTTCAATTAATTTAAATTGAGGGTTTTGGGCAATTCTTAATTTGCTTTTTTGAATCACTTTTTCAAAATTTTCATTTTTAGTCCAAACACTATATTCCGCCTGATCAATTTTATCCCAAGGCATGGCATTGTCAACATCGCGTTCACCCATTTTTAAATAAGAATATTTGTCTGGCATTACGACATCACTAGCAACACCTTCAAGTTGAGTAGAGCCCCCATTAATTCGATAGAATTTTTGGGTTGTCGTCTTCAAAGCACCTAAATCTCCCATGCCACTGCTTCGTACAAATTGATTTAAATCGATAACATTTTGTACTGTTCCTTTACCATAAGTTTGTTTACTACCAATAATAATTCCTCTTTTATAATCTTGAATGGCTGCTGCTAATATTTCAGAAGCCGAAGCCGAGAAACTGTTTACCATAATAACTAATGGTCCATCCCATTCAATTTTTTTATCTCGATCGTATAATACTTCTTTTTTTCTTCCCGAAGATTTTATTTGTACAATAGGTCCTTCTTCAATAAATAATCCAGCTATATCGACTACTGTTGATAATGATCCCCCACCATCATCACGGACATCTAAAGCAATACCGTTTACACCTGCTTTTTTTAAAGCTTCCACTTCTATAGCAATATCTTTTCCAGCATCTCGACCTTCTTTGTTTTCAAAGTCGATATAGAATTTTGGTAAATAAATAATACCATATTTTAAACCATTTCTTTCGACAATACTCGACTTAGCATAGGTTTCCTCAATTTCAACAATATCTCTTATTATCGAAATTGTTTTAATACTGCCATCTACTTTCTTTACAGTCAATCGAACTTCGGTTCCTTTAGGTCCTTTTATTTTTTTAACTACATTATCTAAACGCATACCAACAACATCAACAGGCTCATCTTTACCTTGGGCAACTTTCATAAGAATATCTCCAGATTCAAGTAATTTTCCTCTCCATGCTGGCCCTCCTGAAATTAGTTCTGAAATTTCGGTAAAATCATTTTTCTTTTGTAATCTTGCACCAATTCCTTCAAATTTTCCGCTGATACTAACATCAAAACGTTCTTTTTCATCGGCAGGAAAATAACTTGTATGAGGATCAAAACGGGTAGTTATAGAATTAATATACACTGAAAACCAATCTTCTCTATCCAATTCCTTCATGAAAACAAAATATTCATCCAAAGATTTTACGGAACTTTCACGAGTACTTTTTTCTAATTCTTCAAAAGTTTTTGGTTTTTCAATTTCTGCCGATTTTTCTGTTTTTTCTTTTTCTATTGGATCCTGAAATTCACCTTGCTTTAAAATATCGGTTAATCCATTATCTTCTTTTTTTTCTATAATTCCTTTTGCTTTGTTTTCTTGAATTTTTAATCTATCAGTTATTGAAGACAACGTAGATAGTTTTATTTGTTTATACCATCTATCTTTTAATTCTTCATTATTTTTGGCATATGGAGCTTTTTCATAATCTGTATTGAAAGTCTCATCAACCGAATAATCAAAAGGTTTACTCAAAATTTCTTTATAAATCTTTTGATTTTCGGACATTCTTTTCATCAAACGATTATAAGTAAGGTCGAAAAATGTTAATTCTTTATTCAAAAACTGATCATCTAAATCTGTTTCATATTTTGAAAACTCATCAATATCTGATTGGAGAAAAAATCTTTTTGAAGGGTCTAATGCCAAAATATAATCTTTATAAATACCTTTAGAAAAAGTATCGTCAATGGCAGCAGGGCTATAATGGCCTTTTTCAATAACAAAAGCCAATATTTCTATGAGTGTTCTATCTTTTTCAGGATCTGTAGAACTACTAATAGTTTTATATTTGAAGGCAAATAATGTTATGGAAAGAAAACCAACAAGTAGGAGTGTTTTATAATTTCGTTTCATAAAATGTATAATAGTATTCATAGTTAAATTAAAATCTAAATTACATTAAAAACCATGCTAACAAATACAAGGCTTGCATAAATTTTTGTTAAAGATATAAAAATGTTTTTTTTGAATAAGCATTAATTATTTTAGTAAATTAATTTTGTTTTTCTTTGTTTACAAATTTACTAAAAGACTTTGTTTTGAATAAAAATCGTGATCTTATAATTAAGCCTTTAATCTTGATAACCAATGATGACGGGATTTCTGCACCAGGAATTAGGACTCTTATTGAAATAACATCTGATTTTGCTGAAGTTGTAGTGGTTGCTCCGGACAGTCCACAAAGTGCAAAAGGGCACTCAATTACCATAAATGATACTTTATATATCAATAAAATATCTAAAGAAAATGAAGCTATTTTAGAATATACTTGTTCTGGAACCCCAGTAGATGCAGTCAAATTAGCCATAAATGAAATATTGAAAAGAAAACCAGACTTATGTGTATCTGGAATTAATCATGGCTCTAATTCGTCAATCAATGTGATTTACTCTGGAACAATGAGTGCCGCAGTTGAAGGAGGGATCCAAGGAATTCCATCAATTGGTTTTTCATTATGTGATTATAATTGGAATGCCGATTTTGAACCTATAAAATCCTTTGTTAAGACAATTATTTTAGAAGTTCTCGAAAAAGGACTTCCAGAAAACATAGTTCTGAATGTCAATTTTCCAAAATTAAAAGAAAAAGACATAAAAGGTATAAAAGTTTGTCGACAAGCTAAGGCTATTTGGATGGAAAAATTCGACAAACGAAAAACACCACAAGGAAGAGATTATTACTGGCTTACTGGGGAATTTGTTAACCAAGACAATGGCGAAGATACCGATGAGTGGGCTTTAGCCAATGGCTATATATCACTAGTCCCAATACAATTTGATTTAACGGCTCATCATGCCATACAGCAACTAAACAATTGGAATTGGAATAAAATATCCACTAAAATTTAGTTTGCAACAGCAAAAACTAATAATTAAAAGCGAAACCATTTATGGTCGCTAATAAAATTTACAAATATGAATAAAACTGCAATACTATTAGGATTTATAATTGGATTATTAACCTCAACTTTAGGCGTTTTTATTTTTATTTACTTTTTTACTAATTTTGATTTTATAACTGGAATTCAATCTATAAAATCAGAAGGCAAATTAGGAAAATTAATTACTTTAGGCTCAATTCTTGACCTTGTAGTATTCGCTATTTTATTAAAAATGAATAACGAAATGATGGCTAGAGGTGTAATCCTTGCGGTTATAACCCTAGCAATTATAACTTTGTTTGCTTAATATTGATTAAATTACAAAAATGAAATACTACTTTATAGCTGGAGAAGCATCTGGAGACTTGCATGGTTCAAATTTAATGAAAGCATTGTACAAAGAAGACCCTAATGCAGAAATTAGATTTTGGGGTGGCGATTTAATGAGCGCTGTTGGTGGCTCTATCGTAAAACACTACCGTGATTTAGCTTTTATGGGTTTTATTGAGGTTATTTTTCATTTGAAAACCATTTTAAATAACATTAAAATTTGTAAAAAAGACATTGCTGACTTTAATCCTGATGTCATTATTTTCATTGATTATCCCGGTTTTAACTTGCGTATTGCAAAATGGGCAAAAGAACTCGGTTTTAAAACCCATTATTATATTTCTCCACAGATTTGGGCTTGGAAAGAAAGCCGAATTACGGACATAAAACGAGATGTCGATAAAATGTACGTTATTCTGCCTTTCGAAAAAGATTTTTACGAAGTTAAGCACCTTTTTCCCGTTGAGTTTGTGGGTCATCCGCTGATTGATGCCATTCACGACCAACCCATAATTGATGACGCTACTTTTAGAAAAGCAAATCAATTAAACGGAAAACCCATTGTTGCCATTTTGCCCGGTAGCCGTAAACAGGAAATTATTAAAATGCTTTCGGTAATGCTGAGCGTGGTAAATGATTTCCCGGATTACCAATTTGTGATTGCTGGAGCTCCGAGCCAAGAATATTCATTCTACGAGGGTTTTATAAGTAATGAAAACATAAAATTTGTTTCGAATAAGACCTATGACTTGCTTCGAAATTCGACTGCAGCGATAGTTACATCGGGGACTGCAACTCTGGAAACGGCTCTATTTAAAGTGCCCGAAATTGTTTGTTATAAAGGCAGTTGGACTTCGTATCAAATTGCAAAACGAATTATTACCCTCAAATATATTTCATTGGTCAACCTGATCATGGATGAGGAAGTGGTCACGGAGCTAATCCAAGAAGACTGCACTAAAAAACGAATTGGTGAAGAGTTGAAAAAAATAATGGAACCTAATTATCGTAAAACTCTTTTGGAAAAATATAATCTATTAGAAGAAAAATTAGGCGGTGTTGGCGCCAGCCAAAAAACAGCAAAACTAATAGTAGCCGATTTGCAAAAATCTATTTAATTCGGTCTAGTGTAAAAGTCGTGAAATTTCATTTTTTCGAACCATTAAGGGAGTTAAGTAATATTAAGTACACACCAAAACTTAATTGCCTTATTTTCTTAATGGTTTAAATCTTTGTGACCCGAGACCGAAGGTCGAATAGGCGAAGTAATTTGATTAAATGCTATAATTTTCACAAAAAACCCAGTAGAATCTATTTCATTTAAAATGTTTAAATTTGCCAAAAATAAAATCTTTTGAAACGAATTGTATCACTCTTTTTCTTAGTACTTTTTTTTACTGCCTGCAAACCCACTTCAGCCATAATAACCTCCAAGAAAGAAGCTGAAGATAAAGGAATATATACTCCTCCCATTGCAAAAAAAATAATTGCAAAAAAAGAACTCCACACTAAAGCCGAAAAGAAAAAAGAGATTGTTAAAAAAAGTAAAATCATTGAAGTTGAGGCATCGGATTATATTGTAAACACAGCCGATTCAAGCTATCTGGTAGAACAATTAATTAATTTGGCATCAACTAAAATAGGAACCAATTATAAAAGTGGCGGTATTACTGATGAGGGATTTGACTGTTCTGGATTGATGTACAACATCTTTGATTTGTATCATATAAAACTTCCGCACAGTTCGTTTGAACAATCAAAATTAGGAGCTGTCGTCGAACGGGAAAACATCAAAAAAGGAGATCTAATATTCTTCAGGACCAATGGCCGAAGACAAATCAACCATGTGGGAATGGTGATTGAAGTCAATGCTGACGAGATAAAATTCATCCATTCAGCCACTTCTAGCGGTGTAATTGTATCTTCGACTAAAGAACCATATTATCAAAAATCATTTGCTCAGGTCAATAGAATACTTTTGTAAAAACTTAAAGTTATTTCGCACTAAAAAATGCGTACTTTAGTTTTATGGAAATATTAAAGTTCCCTTTAGCGAGAATTACGATTGGGTTTGTTATGGGCATACTTGGCACCTATTATCTAAACCCCAATCCCGAATGTATATTTATCCTGCTGCTGCTTGCAGGAATTATTTTTGGCGTTACTTATTTTCTGTCAAAACAAAACACCATAAATCCGCTCTATTTTGGTTTTTCCACTTATTTTCTTGCTATAGGAATTGGCGCCACCACACAAATTATCCACACCGATTCTTTTCAGCAATCGAATTATGTCCATAGCCAAACGATTTTCGAAAAACCGCATCTTGTGTCGGTTAGCATTCGGGAAAAACTCAGAAGTTCCGCTTATAACGATCGCTATATTGCAATTGTAAACAAAATCGACACCAAGAAACATTCGGGCAGAATTCTCCTGAATGTCCGAAAAGACAGCTTGAATCATCCTTTCGAAATAGGGACTCATTTGCGCATCAAAGGCACTCTTTATAAAAATACTTTGGCGAAAAATCCGAACCAATTTGATTACGGCAAATACCTCAAAAACAAACAAATCTATGCGCAACTATATGCTGATGCGACTGACATTCAAACAGGCTCTCAAATAAACAAAGACGCTTGGTATTATGCAGCAAAATTGCGAACAAAAATTATTCGCAATCTAGAAAATAACCGCTTCAACAAAGCAGAACTTAACGTTGCCATTGCATTAATTTTAGGACAGCAACAGGAAATTTCGTCAGATATTATTCAAGATTACCAATATGCTGGTGCCGTACATATTTTGTCAGTCTCAGGATTGCACATTGGGTTTATATTGCTTTTTGTGACTTTCCTTCTCAAGCCCTTTCCTAACAACAAACGAGGTTCTTTTATCAAATTAATTATTATTTTACTGTCGCTGTCCTCTTTCGGATTAATTGCAGGATTGGCGGCGTCAGTGGTGCGATCGGTTGTGATGTTTTCGTTTGTGGCTATTGGCATGTATTTAAGGAGAAGTACCAATATTTACCATACTTTATTGGTTTCAATATTGCTTATTTTGCTGTTCCAACCTTCGTTTTTGTTTGATGTGGGTTTTAGCTCTGATTGACTTCTTGTAAGAGAAGTTAGTTTGACTTAGAGAGTTTGAAATGTTGTGGTAACTTCGGAACATTCAATTTGTGACTTAAGAAACGGGCTTTTAACTCTTCTTATGTCATGTCTGAAAATGGATTGATACCCATTTCATAACCCCTGTCCTCTTTCGCATTGTGGGATTTTATAAGATCAAAGTTTTAGCTAAAAA
>NZ_JBJXDQ010000022.1:0-2998 GCF_046155325.1 Flavobacterium sp. | reverse complement strand
AGAAGAAATTCTGTCGTTTTAAAAAGTATGGTATCAAGTATGTCGATTACAAAGACATCGATTTTTTAAAGAAATTTTTAAATGAGCAAGGTAAAATGTTACCGCGTCGTTTAAGCGGTAATTCATTGAAGTACCAACGCAAGGTGGCTGACGCTATTAAGAAGTCACGCCAAATGGCATTGTTACCTTATGTAACCGATTTATTTAAATAGACCACTAATTAGTAAACCATCCCTAATCTCGTAATATTAAAAATATACTGGCGAGTGACAGCAAAAATGCTGGGCTTTTGGGAACTAAAAAAAATGTATGCAAATTATATTAATCAAAGATGTAGATAATTTAGGAGGCAAGGACGAATTAGTAACTGTTAAAAACGGTTATGCACGTAACTTCTTATTCCCTACAAAACAAGCTGTTGAAGCAAGCACTTCTAATTTAAAACAATTGGAAGAGCGTTTAAAAGCAAAAGCAAGGAAAGAAGCTGCCATGTTAGCCGAGATTACACAAGTAATTTCAGTGTTAACTTCCTCTCCGATCAAGTTGACTGCTAAAACAGGAACATCCAATAAAATATTTGGTACCATCACCTCATTACAAGTAACGCGTGCAATTCGTGAGCAAAAAGGATACGAAATTGACAGAAGACGTATTAGCTTGCCAGAGGAAATCAAAGAATTAGGCAGCTACAAAGCAACTATTGACTTTGGAAATGGACAAAATACTGAAGTAGATATTGAGATTGGCGCTGAGGCTTAATTGCCACAACCCCCAATTTCCAGCCTAAAATGAGCTTCATTTAAGGTCAAAAAAGCCTTCCCAAACCCTTGGGAAGGCTTTTTTTGGGTTATTTATGCCCAATCGGGGATAAATATTTTTAAAAAAGGGCCTAAAAGTGATTTTTGTATTAAATAGTCCTATCTTTGGAGTCTCCAATTCTAGAAGTATTTTTTAGCGTTGGTATTAGATCACTTAATTTAAAAGAACATGAACATTTATGTTGGAAATCTTAGCTGGAATATGACTAGCGAAGATCTTGAGAACTTGTTTACTCCGTTTGGAGCAGTAGCAAGTGCAAAAATTGTAACAGACAAATTTAACAACAACAGAAGCAAAGGCTTCGGTTTTGTTGAAATGGCTAATGATGATGAAGCTCGCGCAGCTATCAGTCAACTTCACGACACAGAAATGTTGGGTCGTAACATAGTAGTTAACGAGTCAACTCCACGTCCTGAAGGCGAAAGAACCTTCAAGAAGAAGCCTTATGGCGCAGGTGGCGGTGGTGGATTCAATCGCGGTGGATCCGGTGGATCTGGCGGCGGTGGAGGATACAACCGTGATCGCGGTGGTAATGGCGGTGGTGGTGAATACAACAGATATTAATCAACCTCGTTGCAATACAATCCCGTTCCGAATTTCGGAACGGGATTTTTTTTGTCCTGTACTTTTTAATAATTAGCTAATTTTAATACATGGAAAAGAAATACTGGGAAAAAATAGCCCCTAATTATGAAACTGAAATTTTTGATGTTTTACAAAATGACAAGTCTGGTAAAATTGTAAAGGCGATACACCAGTTTGCCAATAAAAAAAAGTCGGTGATTGATATTGGCTGTGCTGTTGGCAAATGGATGCCCGTATTGGCGCCCATCTTTAAAACCGTTAGGGCCATAGATATATCATCGAAAAATTTAGCCATCGCTGAAAAAAAATATAAAAAATACGATAACATAAGCTACGAATGCGTTGACATGTCGGCAACAAAATTAAAGCCACAGAAATACGATAGCGCTATCTGTATCAATGCGATACTAACGGAGTCCTTAAAAAAGAGAGATTTGTTCTTTAAACATATGTCCAGCTTTGTCAAAAAAGGTGGCGACTTAGTGCTAGTGGTACCTTCACTGGAATCGAAATTATTTAGTCATATCATTGCCAATAAATGGAATGTAGATAATGCCAAAAAAGATATTCCACCTACAGGCAAAAGGGCCATTAGTCAAATACGATTTATCAAGGATGGCGTAACTGATATTGATGATGTACCTACCAAACATTTTTTAAAAGAGGAATTAGAATTACTCTTAACACTTGCAGGATTTGAAGTAGAAAAAATAGAAAAGATAAAATACAAATGGTCCACTGAATTTCATAAACCACCCAGCTGGTTAAAAAATCCACAGCCTTGGGATTGGATGGTGAAAGCGAAAAAGAAATAAGCACTGATAAAGAAGCAATTTCAATTTCATCAGCTTCAAAAATAATGGTAATAATATAGCTACTACATTTAAAAGTCAACATACCCTGTTGGCTTTTTTTATTTCATAGAAGTAGTGGCAATTTACTTGAGGTAGGGACAAAAAAAATCCCCTGAAATTAATCAGAGGATTCTTTAATAAATAAGGCAGCTACCTACTCTCCCAGGAAAACCCAAGTACCATCGGCCATGGGGGACTTAACTTCTCTGTTCGGAATGGGAAGAGGTGAACACCCCCGGCAAAACCACCTTAAGACGGTAATTTTATCGGATGTTTAGTCATGACAACTAAACGGATAAAACAATAAATTACATATTGGAGTGAAATCAATAACAGAAAAAAAAAATAAAGCTTACGGGCAATTAGTACTACTCGACTTCGCTATTACTAGCCTTACATCTATAGCCTATCAACGTCATAGTCTTTGACGACCCTTAAAAGTAAATTCATCTTGTGGAAGGTTTCACGCTTAGATGCTTTCAGCGTTTATCCTGGCCGTACATAGCTACTCTGCATTACACCTGGCGGCATAACAGATACACCAGCGGTACGTACGCTCCGGTCCTCTCGTACTAAGAGCATGTCCACTCAATTTACTAACGCCCACCACAGATAGGGACCGAACTGTCTTGCGACGTTCTGAACCCAGTTCACGTGCCACTTTAATCGGCGAACAGCCGAACCCTTGGGACCTTCTCCAGCCCCAGGATGTGACGAACCGACATCGAGGTGCCAAACCT
>NZ_JBJXDQ010000021.1:0-4883 GCF_046155325.1 Flavobacterium sp. | reverse complement strand
ACGTAAGTCCTTGATTTTCATGTAGCGAGACCGGGATTTGAACCCGGGACCTCAGGGTTATGAAGATTTTTTGAGAAAATGAAGGCGTTGATTTGTAGTTAGTTATGTTTTCGCAAAACCGAAAACGACCAATTTGGACCGAATTCAGGGGGTGTTTTCCTCACGCAGGGGTTATTTAAATTATCATTATGTTATATGCGTGTTTTAATCAAGATAAAATTTTTTAGTCCCTAAATGATACTTATTTTTAAATTTAAATTAAAAAAATAAAATGAAAGATTTGCATTACCCCATAGGAAATTTTGAACTAAGGCCATTCGACGAAGCAACTAAAAATGAATGGTTGAATGATTTTAGAAATTTACCAACAGATCTAGAAAATGTTGTTAAAAATTTGAATCAAAGTCAATTAGATACTCCTTACAGAGAAGGTGGATGGACAATACAACAAGTGGTACATCATTTAGCCGATAGTCACATGAATTGTTATATATACTTTAAATTAACACTAACGGAGGAATTACCTATCATTAAAGATTATAACCAAAATGACTGGTCTAATACAACTGATGTTTTACATACGCCAATAACTTTTTCAATAAATCTCCTTTATGCATTACACCAAAGATGGGCCGATTTACTTAGCAGCTTTACTACCTTTGAATGGCAAAAAAAGTTTTTCCATCCAACACATAAAGTAGAAATTAGTTTATGGGACATGTTCACTGTTTATGTGTGGCATGGTAAACATCATATTGCACATATCAAAAATTTAATTGAAACCAAAGGGTGGTAATTAATTATTAAAATAAAAAATAAATAAAATGAAAAAACTATTATTATGTTTTCTTGTATCAGCATCATTAACTGCTTGTACAAACCAAGAAACAAAACCAGCATTTGATTTAGCCAACGCAAAAAATGAAATTGAAGCAGCTAATGCTGCGATCAGTGAAATTATTGCTAAGGGTGATTCAGTCGGTATGGCATCAGCTTTTAGTTCGGATGGTGCTCTTATGTTAAATAATATGCCTTCCATGCAAGGGAAAGATAAATTAACAACGGTTTGGGGTAGTTCAATCCGAGCAGGCGTGAGTAAAATAGAACTTTCTACCACAGAAGTTTGGGGCGATGAAAACTACATTACAGAAGAAGGCTTATATGTAATTAAAACAAAAGATGATGTGCAAATTGATAAGGGAAAATATATAGTTCTTTGGAAAAAAGAAGATGGGAAATGGAAACTTCATAGAGATATATCCAACTCTGATCTTCCATTAGCGACGAAATAATAAAAATCTTGCATTTTAAAGGGTTTATGAATTTGACTTCATAAACCCTTTAATTTAGTGTAGGTTCTGGCCAGGTAATGTGTTTTTAGAGGGAAAACCAGGGTGAATGGAGGTGAAGGGGTGGAATTATCGGAACCTGATTAATGAACTTAAAAAAAATTCATTTCATTTCTTGGCTCAGACCTAATTTTACGTACAAACTTGTATTAATATTTTTTATCTAATACCAGGCATAAAAATGTTTACTTGCCAATATGATATAAATTTGATCTATGAAATTATTTATAACACTCTCAATGCTTCTTTTGATTCAATCACAATTGATTTTTGATTTTAATCACAATTCCAATATTACTGACTGGAATATTGTTGATGATGTTGTTATGGGTGGTAGATCAAATGGGAAATTCAAAATTGACAATGATGGTAATGGTGTGTTCTCGGGCGATGTGTCACTAGAAAATAATGGCGGGTTTTCTTCTGTACGATACCAATTTGAAAAAATCAATACAACAAAAGATAGCAAGGTAATTATAAGACTAAAAGGTGACGGTAAAGAATATCAATTCAGAATCAAAAATAACCGCAACACTTACTACTCATATATAACAAGTTTTAAAACATCTGGTAATTGGGAAACTATTGTTTTCAATTTAAAAGATTTATACCCATCATTCAGAGGGCAAACCATGAATATTCCAAACTTTACCGGAAATTCTATTGAAGAAATTGTGTTTTTAATCGGAAATAAAAAAAATGAATCTTTTACTTTAGTTTTGGATAAAATAGATATTGAATGATTAAATCGATTAGTTATAATCTAGTTTCTGTCTTAAGGTTTGCTAAGGAATTATCAAGAAAAGAAGACGTAAAATCATTTTTAAAAAAATATATTACAAATCATTAACAGCGGCTTCTTCTGTTTCATGAACAGTTGAATATTTTGTCCACACCCTTTATGCTGACGTTAGACACTTGCCAACTACTTGAAATACAATGCAAATGAGGGATCAATTTAATGTGGCGAAGATGGGTCATTGAAACTTGGCGGTCCTAGGTCAAATTGCCGTGGCGCAAAGGAGTCATAATGTGTATATTTTCCACATATAGGGACTAATTAAAGGTTTAAAAATACTATTATTATCAAAAAAAATTGTATTTTAATATCTCATTAAAAATAAAATTTATGAAAAAATATCTAACAGTACTTTTATTTATTGCAAATTTTTCAGCAGTAAGTGCAATGGATAAGGGAAAATGGACAGGATTTATAAGCGATGATAAATGTGCAAAGAAAGTTTACAGTAAAGACCATGCCGAATGCGCTAAAAGTTGCGTTAAGGGTGGAGCAAAACCAGTATTTGTTGTTAATGAGAAAAGCTATACAATTAGTGACCCTAAGAAAGTTGAAAATTTTATAGGAAATGAAGTAACTATTACTGGTGAGATAGATAAATCCGGTGTCCTAGTTATTGAAACAATTGAAATGAAATAAAAATAGTAAGTACCTATTTTTATTTACAGTCCACCTTTATATTTTATCTTTATTAAGCTGCCTTATATAATTTATAGAAAAACTTCAATAGTTTTTCTATAAATTATATTACATCTTACCCTAACTAATGTCTGAAGACGATCTATTATATAGTAGTTTAAAATAAAAGATGGCTTTGTGTCCGTCGTCAAACAATGTAGACTTTCGGTCGTAGAGAGTTTCTTTGTTTAAATATTTTAACTAGGTTGCAGCATCAGTATTTTAAAAAAGACTAATATTTAAATAAATTAATCCCTAAGGCAACGAACTGAAAACCCACTACTCTTACCGCCGTAGCTGCTTATTAAGTTCTTACTTGCGTAGTATAGGTTGCGGCTCCAGGCGCCGTCTGAACCGTTCTCTGCATTGGTCCACCAGTACCCGCCGTTGCCTATATCGCCGAACCCACCGCATGAATTTTTGCCACACCGAAACCCGCCTGGAAGACCTGCAAAGCGACTCTCGTTGGTAGCTCCTGTATTAGGACTATTCCATCTGCTAGTTCCAGTGGTCTTCATCTTACCTCCAGCTACAAATTCGCCTCCCAATGAGATGCTGAAACATGTCCATTCCGCAACAGTAGGTATATGCCAGCCTTGTGGTGCTAATCCCCTTGGATCATTCACTGCATACCAATTATATAGTTTTCCATAAATAGTATCGTTAGCTGGATCATTATTATAATGACACCATGCACCAGTGGTTAATGATGCCCATGCGGTTTGATCAGTTACCTGTGGTATGGCATCTCCATTGCGATAAGTTACAACCACTAAGTTTTTATCCATAAACGTTTGCGTCCCAGTAGTAATTAGAGTGCATGTTTCTTTTTCTTTATTACAAGGCGAACCACCGAAACCAACCATTAATAAAACTAAAGCTAGTACTGTTTTCATTTTGTTTTTAATTTATTCAGATGTATGAGGTCAAATAAAGTAGACGGTTTAATTATTAATTATGGAAACGCTCTATTAATTTATACCTTTTTTAGTCCACTTTATGCTGACGTTAAACAGGTACCATGTCGAATATATTTTACGGAGATTACATAAATCCAGTAGATGCTGTTAATCCAATTCCCAATATTAATAATACACTTCCAACTATACGAGCACCTACTCTAAAATTTTTCCAAATTTTTTGGTTCTTAATTTTTTTTGCTTCTTGTCGATAACTATTTGCGTACTTTTCATTTTGCATTAAAGAAATACCTGGGTAATTCAGATTTTCATCTTTAGGTATTTTTGAAGTAGCAGCAATCGAAAAAATTAAAGATGGAACAACAGGAATATACGCAAAATTTGAAATAAATGCTATTGTTCCTGCAGTCTTATAGCCATTATAATATCTTTGCGCGTCGAGTTTCCCTTGAATATATGGATCGTATCCTGAAAAATTATTTTCTTCTATTTTTTTAATACTACTAAAATCATCTTTTGTTCCATTCTCGTACTTGATTATTAATAAATCTGATTTCAGCATTGAAAAGACTGGCCCATTTAAATTGTCTAATTTTTTATACTTTACTTCAGAGGTACCCACTTCAATTACTTTGACTAGAATGGTTTCACCAGATCTCATTGATAAAGTGTCTTGTGCTTCAATGATATTTGATGAACAAACAAAGAGAATAAATAGTAATATATATTTCATAAATGATGATTTAGAAATAGGGTATAGCCTATCCCAATGATTAAATAAGTTGTAAGGAATAATAGTGATTACAAGAATTGTAAATAGAGTTATTGCGTTAGAATTGCAATAGAGTGGGTGATTTACTTTAAAAAGGTAAGTAATATTTTTTAATATCTAATGTATTAAACAATAATACCTCTGCGTGAGGAAAACACCCCCTCAAATCGGTTAAATTCGGTTGATTTCGATTTTGTCTAAATGTAACTAACTACAAATCAACGCCCGGCCAGGTTCCGGGCCAGATATTGACTTTTTTGAGGAAAAACAGGGGGTGAATGGAGGTGAATGGGTGGAATAGTAAACACTGAAAATTTGAAGTAAATTTGAAAACAAAAATTGAAGCATTAACTTTCTAAGTTTAC
>NZ_JBJXDQ010000020.1:0-11433 GCF_046155325.1 Flavobacterium sp. | reverse complement strand
GTAAAATTAATTTCGATTTGCTCGGTTATTTTTTCAATTTTGAAAGCAATCAAATCGCTTTTTGCAAAATGGTTGTAACTTTTCAATGCCCAAATCCGAAGCAATTGATCATATAAAACATAACCATCCGTTATGTACTCGTCTGCCCAATTTCCTGAAAGTGGTACATACAATAAATGTTTATTGTTGAATTCCCATGCTTCTAGAAGTTGCAAACATTTTTGAATATTACTATCGTATTTTTTTACGAAAGCGTTATCTTTCGTATAATAAGCATATTGACAAATCCCAATAATAAACCAGGTTACGGCATCGACTCTTCCTGCCAAACCGCCATAACTTATTTCGATTTCATCGCCATTTGTCATAACATTGGAAGGAATTGTTCCGTTATGATGTTGGTTTTTGGCTAAGGTTTTCAATGTTTTTTCGAAAGTGGCAATTAAATTGGCATTGCCTGAAGCTAATGCTGCCAATCCACAAATAACGCCGTCACGAGCCCAAACTCTTTTGTAGTTGGAGATGTTTTGTGCACTTGCCAAAAAACCTTCCGAAGAAGAGCATTTTTGGAGTAATTCGATTGCTTTTGTGTAATTTATATCTTTCATTATTCAGTTGCTTTGTTGCTGTTTTTAATGGTTATAAACAGCGTTAAAAACGCACCAATAATTAGAAACAATCCTGCTAAACGAATAACATTTACTGGATTTTTTCCTAGCAAATCATAGACAAAATATTGCATAGTTATGACTTGAATTGCCATTGGAATAACAATAAACATATTGAAAATCCCCATATAAACTCCCGTTTTGTCCTTAGGAATTGATCCCGCCAAAAGTTGGTAAGGCATGGACATCATTGATGCCCAAGAGATTCCTAATCCAAAGGAATACAAAAAAATGGTGGTTACTTCTATATTTTCGCCAAATGGATTGTGCATCACAAAAAGCACATCGACATTATTCAATAAGGGAATACTCAAAAGTCCAATTCCACCCAATAATAATGCGAAAAAATGAACGCCTTTTGCTCCAATTTTTAATGCCAATGGAACCAACAAAAAAGCGACCATAAAACAAACAATATTATAGGTTCCGTTTAAACTTCCTGTTAATAATTGTGCTTTCGAAAACCCTTCCGAAGCCTGATCTGTAGTTTTAAAAATAGAAATAGAAAGCGCTGAAGTGATGTATTGCCAATAGCAGAACATGGCGTACCAAGTGAAAAACTTCACGGGTATCAACTGCTTCATAGTTAACGGCATGGTTCTAAAAGCTTCTACAATATCAGTCCAAACGGTCTTAAAAATGTTGTGTTTTTTCTTTTCCTCGATAACGGCTAATTCTTCGGCTGTGGGAGGATATTCCTTGGTCGTAATAACGGAGAGCAAAACAGATGTTATGGAAGCAAATGCGCCAATAAAAAACGCCCAATAGGTGTAGGTTGGAATTCCGTTAGATAATTTGTCGGTAATGGCTAAAATTCCCAAAGAAACGAGTATTGCTGGAGTAAAATTGGCCAAAGTAATTCCTAAACCAGTAAAAAAACTTTGCATTAAAAAACCCAAAGATTGTTGTTTTTCATCCAACTTGTCAGCAACAAAGGCGCGATAGGGTTCCATTGCTAAATTATTTGCTGCGTCCAAAATCCATAGCAAACTGGCTGCCATAAAAAGGGTATTTGAAAAAGGCATTATCAATAAAGCAATACTTGAAATTAATGCTCCAATTAAAAAAAATGGTTTTCTGCGACCCCATTTTGGTGACCAAGTTCCGTCGCTAATAGCGCCAACGATGGGTTGGATTATCAAACCTGTAATTGGCCCAGCAAGCCAGAGCATTGGTAAACTTCCTTCATCGGCTCCTAAATATTTATAGATAGCGCTCATGTTGCTTTGTTGCAAACCGAAGCTGAACTGGATTCCAAAAAATCCAAAATTCATGTTCCATATTTGCCAGAAATTCAGTTTTGTCTTTTTGAACATAGCTTAGTGAATTAATTTTTTTATAAAATTATCAAAGGTGGTATTGTTTGAGAATAGTTCTCCATATTTATCAATAACCGGAATGCCAAGATTATTTGTACTAATGTTGGCTTTCTTTAATTTGGCAAGCATTTCATTGAGCGCAACTTTATCCGTATCGATGTCGTAAAAAACAAAATCAATTTTATTTTCGATTAATATGTTTTTAGCATCTGTGCAGTAATGACAATTTGAACTGCCGTAAACAAAAATTACTTTCTTGGTGTTTTCAATGTTCTTTTCTGGATTTGTACTTATTTGAGCATTCAAACTGGATTCGCAAAAAATTAAAAAGAAAAAAAATATAGATAGTTTTATTTTCATTTTGGAAAAATTTAAAGATTAGACAAACAAGTTTGTTTTTTATAAAAACAATTCCTGTATTATAAAAATACAGGAATTGTCAACTTAACTAAAGAAAAACATGAAATTTTTATTAGAATCTATAAGAGAGTGCCATCGAAATAGATCTTCCTGGCATAGGTCTAGCTCTTACATAGTTTGTCGAATTATTTGTAATACTTCCCTCTTCAGACTCAGTGATTGCCAATGTGTCTAAAAGATTATTTCCAGAAATGTTTACAGACATTCCTTTTGTAATACCAATTTCAACAAAACCATTTACAATTACAAAACCATTCATAACTAAATCATTTGAATCTTGAGCGAATGCTTTGGTTTGCCCAATGAAACTTAATCCTAAAGTGTTTTTATTGTTTGAAAATTTATACGTTGGTATGAAGTTATACATCAATTTTGGCTGTCTTCTTGGCTCGTTTCCACCACTGCCTCCAGATGTTATTTCAGCTTTTGTATAAGTAAATCCACCACGTAAATTAAAATTATCATCTACATTATAAGCTGTTTCTAATTCTAGACCCAACGATTTATAGTTGTTTTTGATGATGCTATTTGAAGTCGCTTCATAGCCGCCTTCTTCGTCTGTTTTAGAGTGAAATGCGGTTGCGTATAAATAGCCTTTTGAGAATTTTTGTTTGAAACCGATTTCCGCTTGAGTTAAAAAGTCTAATGAATTGATTTTATTTCCATCTAGATAATCTAGACCTGAAAATAATATACGATCGGCTTTTGCAGAAGCTCCTTTGCTTAATCTAGCAAAAAGAGATTGATTGTCGGTTAATAGATAATTTCCACCTAAAGTATAAGAAACATAATCATAATCATAATCTACCGCTGTAGTGTTTGCAGTATTAATTGCTGAAACACTATTTTCAGGAGCAGAAATTATACCGTCATTGTTAACGTCATAAATTGTTTGTGAACTACCTGCAAACGAACCTGTAACTTTACCTTTGTCGTACCGAAGTCCAGCTTCAAAAGATAGTTTGTCTGAGGCATCAACAGAAACGTTTGCATAAGGAGCAGAAACGTTATATTGTGTATCAAAATTTCTTGTACAACAATTACCCCAAGCAGGAACACCATAAGCATATAAACCATTGTCAGACAATAAATCTCCAGAGGCATTTTTAACATTTATCAAGCGAGGATTATTATCTGAAACTTCTTGTAGATATGAATTCCACAACCAAGACATAGAAATGTTTTGTATCGATTTGAAATAACCAGCAGTAATCGCCACTTTGTCAAATTTTTTGGACAAACGCAAATCATTCATAAAATTATTCATGTCATTTAATTGGGTGTCGAACATGTGAATTCTAGACACTAATCCATTTGGATTGTTAAATGCAGTTCCAGAATTAGCATAGGTTAAAGTAGAACCAGCTCCAAAAGAATTTGCAATTGCTGAAGCTGTTCCAACTTCTGCTGGAAACGGAGCAATAAATCCACCGCTATTAGCAGAAAATCGACCGTTTTCGGTTATTTTCCAACCATCTTCTAGATCAAAAGATGCACTCACTCCAATCGATTTTGAAATCGGATTCATTCCATCTGCCACTTTTCCTCTCCTGAGTTGTCCATCCGCACCAAGTCCCACATTATGTGTTAGATATACAGATTGTAATGCTCCTGTAGTGGCGTCAAAACCATCAACATTTCCCCAAGTAGGTTTAGCATTTGTTCCTGTAACTTTCACTGGCATTGGCATATAAGCGGCGGCTCTGTCATTCAGGAATTTAGTGTAAATTGTTACTTTACCTTTTTCAAATTCTTTAGTAATATTAAACTTTACTTGTCCTCCATTGTTCGATGTAGACCCTGTTTTTCTTACGCCTTCTCCTGCTCTATAAAAACCTCCTGCGTGAAAATATAAGCCATCGCCAATTTTTGCTCCATAATCTATATCTGTTCTAAAATTATTATAATCTAAACCAAAACTTGTGGTCATCGTTCCTCCTTCTTTTTTACCTGTTTTACTGATAAAGTTGATGATTCCCCCAGGAGAATTAGACGATAACGTAGATGCCGATCCCCCACGAATAGCCTCAATTCTGGCAACGTTTCCGTCAAATCTCGTGAATATATCTGCGGTTGCAAATGCAATATCACCAAAAAGGAGTACTGGAAGTCCATCTTCTTGAATTTGTAAATATTTAGAACCTCCGGATGATATAGGCACCCCACGAACTGATATGTTTGAGTTTCCTTCTCCACCTGATGACTCGGAACGAATCCCTGGTATTGTTCTAAAAATTTCAGCTGTTGATCTTGGAGCTGATTGTTCAATTTGTTTTACATCTAATGTTGTGATAGATACACTAGACCTAATTTTGGTTTTTGGGTTAACAACCCCAGTTACAACTACCTCATCCAATTTAGTTGATTTAATGGTGTCCGTAATTGGAGTCGTTTCATTTTGTGCAAAAGCTAAATTTGACAGTAATAATGCTGTAACAAATCCCATACTTTTCAATAATAAGTTGATTTTTCTCATGGTTTAAAATTGTTTGATTAATAAATAGTTTGAGTTATTTTTATCAAAACTACTTTTATAAGCTTTAAAATTAACTATTTTTTAATCGAAAACGTTTTCGAAAACGCCGAAAACGTTTTCGATTTTTTATTTATTTTTTTATTACCATATTTGTCAAATGAAAGAGACAACTTTAAAAGAAATTGCCGAAGCTTTAGGAATATCCATAACCACGGTTTCAAAAGCACTAAAAAACTATTCAGACGTAAGTGATAAAACTCGAAAAGCTGTACTGGCTTTAGCTGAAGAGCTTCATTATACACCCAATAGTTTTGCTGTGAATCTAAGAACGAAAGAGTCTAAAACTATTGGTTTAATTATTCCTGAAGTTGTTCATCATTTTTTTTCGAGCGTAATTAACGGCATCATCGCCGAAGCCGAAAAAAATGGATACCTCGTTATTATTCTTCAATCGAATGAATCCTTGGAATTAGAAAAAAAACAAGTGGCTCTTTTAATCAATAAAAGAGTTGACGGAATTATAATGTCGCTTTCCAACGAATCCAACAATGATTTCCATATCAAGGAAATCCTCCGAAAAGAAATTCCTTTTGTCCAGTTTGACAAAATTTCGAAATTAATTCCCAGTTCCAAGGTTATTATCAATGACCAGAAAGCCGCGATGGAAGCTGTTCAGCATTTAATTGACAAGGGATGCAAAAAAATTGCGCATATTCGGGGTCTTGAAAATCCGCAAAATTCGATTGATCGTTTTATTGGATACAAAAAAGCTTTGGAAAAAAACGGAATTCCTTTTGATTCCAAATTGGTTTATGGGTGCAAAAGTATCACTTTTGAACAAGGAGTCGAATTTGCCAAACAAATTGTCGAAGAGAATCTGGGGATTGACGGGATTTTTGTCATCACGGATTTAGTTGCTATAGGAGTTTTGGCTCATTTTAATGAAATTGGAATCCAAGTGCCCAACCAAATTGCTATAATTGGTTTCAGTAATTGGTTCGTTTCCCAAGTAATCACGCCAAAGTTGAGTACCGTTGATCAACCGAACTATGAAATGGGAGTTGCCGCTTTTGGATTGTTGCTTGAAGAAATGATTTGTCGCAAAGATGGTAAGGTGTTTACTCCAAGAACAATCGAATTGGGAACGAGTATTATTGAAAGAGATTCGACTTTAAAGACGAATTGAAAGTTAATGTATAAAATTATTGAACCGTTTTTAAACAAAAATCCCATTTCAAATTGCTTCGAAATGGGATTTTTTATATTTAAGTTTAGAATAAATTATCCTAAAGCGGCTCTTTTAAAACCAGTAACGATAAGATCTTTGTCTAAAGATTTTACATAAGCAGCAACGCTTAATTTATTATCTTTAATATAATCTTGGTTAACAAGTGTATTGTCTTTAAAGAAACGAGCTAGTTTTCCTTTAGCAATGTTATCTAACATAGCTTCTGGTTTTCCTTCTTGACGAAGAATATCTTTAGCAATTTCAATTTCTTTAGCAATAGTTTCAGCATCAACACCATCTTCATTTAACGCAATAGGAGCCATAGCAGCTGCTTGCATAGCAATGTTTCTAGCCACTTCATCTGTTCCAGCAATGTTTGCTGAAAGTGCAACCAAAGTTGCGATTTTGTTTCCAGAATGAATGTACGAACCGATAAAAGCACCTTCTAATTTCTCGAAAGTTCTAATTTCTAGTTTTTCACCTATTACTCCTGTTTGTTCGATTAATTTTTCAGCAACAGAGATTCCGTTGAAATCAGCCGCTAAAAATTCTTCTTTAGTGTTGAAAGTCAATGCAAGGTTAGCCATTTCAGTAGCCATTTTTACAAAGTTTTCATTCATACCTACGAAGTCAGTTTCGCAGTTTAAAGTGATAACAACACCTGCAGTTTTGTCTGCGTTAACAACAGCAATGGCAGCTCCTTCAGTAGATTCTCTGTCTGAACGGTTTGCCGCTACTTTTTGTCCTTTTTTGCGTAAGTTTTCGATTGCTAAATCAAAATCTCCTTCTGCTTCAACCAAGGCTTTTTTGCAGTCCATCATTCCTGCACCAGTGATTGTTCTTAATTTATTTACGTCTGCAGCCGTTATAGTTATAGTTGACATAATGTTTTATTTTAGCCCCACCCTAACCCTCCCCAAAGGGGAGGGAAAGTAACAGGGAAATTTTTAATGTAAATTTTAAGTTGTCTATACTCCCTTCCTTTTGGGAAGGGTTGGGGATGGGCTTTTTATTCTTCAGTTGCTGGAGCTTCAACTTCAGCAGTTGGAGTTTCAACTACAACTTCTTCAATAGCTGGAGCAGCTTCAACTACAACTTCAATAACTGGAGCAGTAGCTTCTTCAACAATTGATGCTACTTCTTCTTTAGTGCTTTCAGTTGTTGACTCAGCATCAACTTCTGCATCAGCACCTTTGTTAGAAAGTCCTTCAATAATTGCAGCAGTTACAATAGATAAAATTTTATCGATTGATTTAGAAGCATCATCATTAGATGGGATTACGAATTCAACCTCTCTTGGGTCAGAATTAGTATCAACCATTGCGAAAACTGGAATGTTTAATTTTTGTGCTTCTTTTATTGCGATGTGTTCCGCTTTGATATCTACTACGAACAATGCTGCAGGTAGTCTAGACATGTCTGCAATTGAACCTAAGTTTTTCTCTAATTTAGCGCGAAGACGATCTACTTGCAAACGCTCTTTTTTAGAAAGGGTCATGAATGTTCCGTCTTTCTTCATTTTATCAATAGTTGCCATTTTTTTAACAGCTTTACGGATAGTTACGAAGTTAGTTAACATTCCACCAGGCCATCTTTCAGTGATGTATGGCATGTTTGCAGCAGCTGCTTTTTCAGCTACGATGTCTTTTGCTTGTTTTTTGGTAGCTACAAATAATATTTTTCTACCTGATGCAGCAATTTTTTTCAAAGCTTCATTCGCTTCTTCAATTTTTGCTGCAGTTTTATATAGATTGATAATGTGAATTCCATTACGTTCCATATAAATGTAAGGAGCCATATTTGGATCCCATTTTCTAGTCATGTGTCCAAAGTGAACACCTGCTTCTAGTAATTCTTTTACTTCTACTTTGTTTGACATTTTTTGTTTAGTTTACGTTCTGTTGATTAGCAATGTATTTTCAGATTTCAGATTTCAGATTTCAGATTTCAGATTTTTCAACCTTTAATCATTAACCACAAATCGTTTAACCATTAATCCATTTAGATGCTAAACTAATTTCCCAACGCATTGGGACAACAACAACATTGTTTCTTTTAATTTATTAATCAATTGGTCTTGTACAAATAGTACAAGACGGGTTATATTAACGTTTAGAGAATTGAAATCTCTTACGAGCTTTCTTCTGACCGAATTTCTTACGTTCAACCATTCTTGGATCTCTTGTTAATAAACCTTCTGGTTTTAAGATAGCTCTGTTTTCAGCATTTACTTCACACATAACACGCGCTAATGCCATTCTTACAGCTTCTGCTTGACCAGTTGAACCACCTCCGTAAACATTTACTTTTACATCAAAATTGCTAACGTTTTCTGTCATAGACATTGGTTGCAAAACTTTGTACTGTAAAGTAGCTGTTGGGAAATAAGTTGCAAATTCTTTTTTGTTTACAGTAATTACTCCTGTTCCTTCTGAAACATAAACACGAGCTACTGCGGTTTTTCTTCTACCGATTTTGTGAATTACTCCCATTACTTAAGATCGTTAAGGTTAACTGTTCTAGGTTTTTGAGCGCCTTGTTTGTGCTCTGATCCTACAACAACATTTAAATTTCTGAAAAGTTCAGCGCCAATTTTGTTTTTTGGCAACATTCCTTTTACCGCTTTTTCTACTAATAGTGCAGGGTTTTTTGATTGCAATACTTTAGCAGTTAAAGTTCTTTGTCCTCCAGGATAACCAGTGTGACGGATGTATGTTTTCTCATCCATTTTGTTACCTGTAAGGTTGATTTTTTCTGAGTTGATAACAATTACGTTATCACCACAGTCCACGTGTGGCGTGTAACTTGGCTTGTACTTTCCTCTCAAAATCATAGCGACTTTTGAAGCAAGGCGACCTAAGTTATGACCGTCAGCATCTACAACAATCCACTCTTTGGTAGAGTTGGCTTTTGTTGCTGAAATTGTCTTGTAGCTTAATGCGTTCACAATATTATATTTTAATTAAACATTCCATCCCCAATAAAGGGGTTGCAAAAGTACAATTAATTATTTTAAATACAAATACCTTAATTGATTATTTTTCTAACGTTTTTTAGCTGATTATCAAATAAGTATTTGAAGTTATTTTAGTATCTATTTTCTGAAATTGTAGATTAAATTAGACTTTCTATATTTGTATTGATTCTATTTAAAAAAATAATGTATATTTCAACTTTTATATTTTGCATTATAAATCATTTAGATTAGAAGAAAAATATGATATTAAATATTTACTTATGAAAACAAGAGCGACTTTAAAACAAATTGCCAAAGAACTTGATGTCTCTGTATCTACAGTTTCAAAAGCCTTGAACGATAGCCCTGAAATAAGTGAACAAACTAAAACTAGAATAAAGGAATACGCTAAACTTAAAAACTACAAACCTAATGTTATTGGATTAAACTTGAAAAACAGGAAAACCAAAACTATTGGGGTTATAATTCCTAATATTTTAAACTCTTTTTTTGCAAAAGTATTTAGTGGGATAGAAAAAATATCCGATGAGAAAGGGTATAATGTGATAATGTGTATTTCAAACGAATCTTTAGCAAAAGAAATATATACATTAGATATGCTCAGTAATGGAACTATAGATGGTTTTATTTTGGCTATTTCAGAAGAAGCCCAGAAACTTGGTGAATACAGTCATTTTTCGAATATTTTAAATGAAGGCACACCAATTGTAATGTTTGATAGAAATGTTGATGAAGTTATATGCGATAAGGTTATTGTTGATGATTTCGATTCTGCTTTAAATGCTGTTCAACATTTAATAGATTTGGGCTGTAAAAATATTGCTTTATTCTCATCAATTGATAATCTAAGTGTAGGGAAATTAAGATCTGATGGTTATTTACAAGCCTTAAAAAACAATAATATTGCTATAAATCCCAATATAATTCTAAGGACTGATTCTGAGGATGATTTAAACGATAAAATTGATATAATTTTTGATAATAATACAATTGATGGTGTTTTTGCTTTAGACGAAAGAGACTCAGTTGCGGTCTTAAAAACAGGTCTCAAAAAAGGGTTTAAAATACCCGAAGAATTATGTATTATTGGTTTTGCAGATGGAATTCTTGCTTCTCGAAGATTATCTCCAAGCTTGTCAACTATAAGTCAGTATGGGGTAGAAATAGGAGAGGTAGCAGCAAAATTACTTATCGACAGATTAGAATCTAAAGAAGAAAATTTACCCTATGAGACTGTTGTAATTAAAACACAATTGAGAGAACGAGAGTCTACTCGAAAATTATAATTTTTTAATTATTGTTTAACTTTGATTTTAATATAATTATCTATATTTACCATTAAATTAATATTTTACATCTTTAAATGAAGTGTTTTTTACCTTTTATATTTATTTTTCAAATTTCAATTTTTGCTCAAGAAAAATTGGACATATTTGATGTTGCTAGAAAAGGAACAGTCAATCAGATTGAAGCCCTTTATAAAGAAACTCCAGAAACAATCAATTCACCAAATCAAAGTGGTTTTTCACCACTGATTTTGGCTTGTTATAGCGGGAATGAAAATGTTGCAACTTATTTAATTGAGAATTCTAATGTAGATTATGTTTCTAGCGAAGGAACGGCTCTCATGGCAGCAGTTGTTAAGGGAAATGTAAAATTGGTAAACCTATTATTAGAAAAAAAAGCCAATCCAAATTTAACCAACAAACAAGGTGTAACAGCATTAATCTTTGCAGTTCAGTTTAAAAATGCTGAAATAATACGTTTGTTATTAGAGCATAAGGCTTCAAAATCACAAATAGACAACGATGGAAAAACCGCTTTTGAATATGCTGTTTTTGCTGGGGATGAAACAATAATTAATCTTTTAAAATAAAATATTATGAAAAAACAGGTACTCACGATTTTAGCTTTGATGGCTTTTATACCCACCTTTGCTCAATTTACTACAGGAACAGTTACTTTGACCACTGGTTTTTCTATAAAAATTGACACCGATGCTACTAAGGTAACATTAACTTTAATTGGCCCTAGCAATACGTGGTTAGGCATTGGTTTTGGAGGAACTTCGATGTCATCTGTAAATGATATGTTTATTTGGAACTCGTCATCAAACAGAGACTATACCCCGTCAGGCGGGCAATCTACACCATCTCCCGATGCAGTTCAAAGCTGGACAATTGTATCGGACGATGCGCCTTCTTCAACGAGAACAATTGTAGCCACTAGACCATTGGATTCTAGTAACGATTTTACATTTTTAAACTCTTCAGCTTCAATTTCAATTATTTATGCATTAAGCAATACACAAAATTTTGGTGAACACAACGGAAATCATTCTTCTA
>NZ_JBJXDQ010000019.1:0-3340 GCF_046155325.1 Flavobacterium sp. | reverse complement strand
TTACTGAAGCTGAACTGTTTTCAAGTTTAGCTCTGATGTTGTTTCTAATATAAGAGCCGTGGTGCATCTGTATTTGATTTCTTTTAAGTAATAAAGGAGTTTTCAATCCTAAAATGCTTCTTGTAGGATCTACAAGAACTGGTACAGGAGCGCCTAAAACAAAACAAGATTGTTCGTCAACTTTTGTAATTAAAGACACATAGTAATCTTCTGGGGGATCAAGAATATATTCCCAGTTGTGGTGATATGTTAGCATTTGACAGTAGGAAGAATCATAATCTCCTTCTTGAACGAGTTTCTTTAAACTGGCAAATTCTTTTGTAATATAATACTCATCACAATCCATTGACATGTGATGGGAGCAGCCTGCAGTTAAAGATGTTTGTAACCCAATATTGCGCTTTTGTAATTCGTTGAAATGCCCTCCTCTTTGTATTTCAGGAGTATATAAAAGAATTTCGTCAACTAATTTTTCTTTTTTAATTTTTTTTAACAAAGGAAGTAAATTTTCGGTGCAAGACTTTCCAAAATTAGAGGTAGTTTGACAGACCACAGAAATAAAATCTACATGGTTTTTAATTTGCTCAATTGAACCTTCCAATAGTTCTTCTCCGTCAAAAATGTTATAACTGATTCCTAATTTCATTTTTTAATTCCCCAAAAATACAAATCGCAATGATTTGGTTCAGCTTCGAATTTATATGAAGAGAAAATTTGGTCCACGTTGATGCATGACCGAACGTCTTCTTCTGTTACGTTTTTATAATATTCTGAGTCCCAATTCTCTCTAAACACATTAGGCATCGTAACCCAATTAGTGGTGGAATTTCCTTGAGCTGTTGTTTGTTTTTCTTTGTCAATTTTATCTTGAGTTTTTGTTCCATGAATTGGTCTTCCTGTTGTAGCACAAGTAAAAATAAACAAACCTCCCGATTTTAACATTCTTACAGCATTTTGAATGCTTTCTTTGTAAAAAGGATTGTGTTCCCAACACTCGCATGAAATAATAGTGTCAAAGTAATTGTCCGGAGCATCATACTCATTAGCCGGACAAACTACATCTACTCCTTTTCCTGGTCCAACATCTAAGCCAATAAAATCACAATTGTCAAACCACGGCTTTTCGTTTCCGTTAACATCAAACGAGCCAATATCCAAAACTTTTTGGTTTTTAAAAGCTTCAGGAAATGTGTTTTTTATTCTATCCAAATATTCTTTTTGTTGTTTATGTGCCATTATAAAATTTCTTTGAGTTGAGTTTCGTTGTCAAAAACAAACTTTTTTAGTGTTTGGTAATCTTGTGTAAGAAGGCGTCCATTACTCTTTCTTGTTTGGCTTTCATAATGAAAGGCTAAGGCCTTTCCACATAAAATGGTTTTCTTATTCAAAAGATAACACCTTAAAGCCATCTCAACATCATGAAGGCTATCAATATAATTTGATGGAAACCAATTAATTTCTTTAAAAGTTTGTGTATCCATTAACATTAGAGCTGCTGTATTTCCCTTGACAAACAAATCGTCTTCTACTTTAAAATTATCTCTTTCTCTAAGATTGTTGTGTGTTATTGCAAGCTCGTTGTTTCTTTTTTCAATAAAAATTCCTTTGTGCTGAATAGAGCCGTCTCCGTAATATAGCTTTGCTCCAACTGTTCCAGTATTTGGATGTTTCTTATATGTTTCGATCATTTCATCCAAACAATTTGTAATAAATTCAATGTCATTATTACAAAACACAATTATTTTTTCGTCTTGTAAATAATTTTTAATAATTTCATTAACGTTTTTACCAAAATCATAATAATTGAATGAAATTAAAGTAGCATTTTTTTGTTTTTTAAAATTTTCTTTTAAAAAATGTTGAAGCTCTGTTAATTTATCTTGGTCTGAACCTGTATCTGCTATGTAGATATGATAATTTATAAATTTTGTTTTATCTTGAATTGACTTTAAACATTTGAAAAGTAAATTGTTAAGATTTTTATGTAAAATAATAATTGCTAACTTATTCATGAGATACTTGGCATACTTTATACAATTCCAAACATTTGTCAAGCACTTCTTTTTTAGTAGCTCTGGTTTCTACATGATCAACAAATTCATGAAATGCTGTTTCAATATCAATCGACAACTTTTTGACTTCTTTTGTATCGATTTGTGCTGTATCCAAAATATTAAACTCTGTTCTGAACTGCAAAGGTCCATATTGCGTGAGTTTAGAAATAAGCAAATCAAGAGTTAGAGTATCTAATTTAATATCGACGTATACGCTTACAATGTTTCCTTTAATAAGAGCAGGAAGATCTTGATATTTTTTTTGAAGAAGTTCTGAAATTTTTAAACGAAAATGTTTAGGAGTAATTGTATTTTCAACAAACTTAAATTTAGTTAAATCATCAAAATCAATAATAGTGACACCTTTTCGTTGATCTCTGTCTCCAAAATCCATCTCATAAGGAGATCCAAGATACATCACATACTTGTTATTATCATATGTTCTGTGTTCTTTGTAGTGAAAATGTCCAGTAACAACAGCATCAGCCTTTTCCAACAAATCAGTAGAAGAGTCTCCGTGATCACAAATCTTAGTTGCATTCATTCTAAAATTAGCAATCTCAAAGTGACCAACGAGCATGTCAACTTTGTCTAAATTTTTTACTACAGTCTTCCAAGGACAAAATGTAACAAGCTTTTCTCCAACTTGAATAGTAGTTGGGTTAGTATAAACATTGATATTATCTCGCTCTAAAATCTCTACAGAATTTACTTCTACAGTTGAAGACAAAAAAGCGTCATGGTTACCTGGAACTAAATGAACTTGATAATCTTTAAGAATATTAAAAAACTTTTTGGCTGTATGCAACGTATTAACACCAATTTCGTGTCTGTCATGAAATACGTCTCCTGCAAAAAAGATAGTATCAAGCTTGTGTTCCTTCATTACTTTGTTAATCCACTCAGCAAGATCCAAACAAATTTTATGCCACGTTTGGGAGTTTTGATGTACTCCCAAATGTAGATCAGAAAAGAAAAGAACTTTATTGTTTTTTGGATTAACCTTCAAAGTGGCCATTTTGCGTATAATCGTCACTAGACATGTTGTGAGTGTTTTTTCTAGAAGGAATATAACCACTGCAAACGTGATCTTCATATTTTTCTTCTTGATATCGCTTCAATGTTTCAAAATCCTTTTTGTTTTTCTTAATGCAATTTTGAAATGCATGATAAGCAACTTTAGTAAAATACGAAAAGGGATTAAAGCCTGCACTACATTTAAACCGTTTCCTTCTCAAAGCTGTCATCATTTTAACAATAGCGTCTCCTTGCATTTCTGTTTTAAA
>NZ_JBJXDQ010000018.1:0-2862 GCF_046155325.1 Flavobacterium sp. | reverse complement strand
CTACGGAACAAACGTTACAGCCTATTGCCGTTTTAGACGAACCCGCAGAAATGTCATTGGAAGAGTATAAAGCCATGATCGAATTGGCTAAAAATGCTGGACCTGATGATTGTGAAATGTGCGGTAGCTAGTCATTGCGAGGAACGAAGCAATCTCATTAAAACCTAATGTTGAATCTCAACGAAAAAACGTTTAAATAATATAGAAACAGCTATCATAATGATGGCTGTTTTGCTTTAATTAGTAATTACATGATACCAAATTATATATTAGCCTCAAAAAACATACGTTTATTGCACTTTATAATTGATTTAGTTTTTATTTATATAATTTCATTGATTGTTTATTTTATTTCTAGTTTTATAAAATTTAATGCTTTATATCCACATTTTTCAAATTGGATAGATACATTTGATCGTATCCAAAATTTGATTTTTAATTCGATAATTTGGTTTTTATATTATGGAATTACTGAATTTTTATTTTCTCGAACATTTGCTAAATACATTACAAAAACTGTTGTTGTATTAAAAGACGGTTTTAAACCAAATTTTTATGCAATTATGACCAGAACAGTATTAAGAATTATTCCCTTTGAATATTTTACTTTTTTAAAAGGTAGAAAACCTGGTTGGCATGATGAATATTGAGGTACTTTTGTGGTTAAAACAAGTAAATTAGAAAATTGTAAAAAGGAGTTTTTAGAGCTTCAAAATTTTTAGTATTCAACATTAATTCATAATTTATGAAGAACGAGTTAATAATAAGTATGACAAATGATTTTGAAGATCATTCTCAAACTACCGAAAACGGAATTGAATTTTGGTTTGCAAGAGATATTCAACATCTTTTGGGATATTCAGAATGGCGAAATTTTAACAAAGTAATTTCAAAAGCAAAAACTTCTTGCGAAGTCACTGATAATCTGATATTAGACCATTTTGTTGACGTTAACAAAATGGTTGTTATTGGTTCTGGAACAGAAAGAGAAATTGAAGACATGATGCTTACACGTTATGCGTGTTATTTAATTGCTCAAAATGGAGATCCAAGAAAAGAACAAATTGCTTTTGCTCAGAATTATTTTGCGATTCAAACAAGAAAATTTGAATTAATAGCCAAAAGAATAGAGGACTGGGAACGATTAAATGCTCGACAAAAACTGACTTTATCCGAAAAGGAATTATCCGAACTTATTTTTGAAAAAACAGGAAATGATAAAAATTTTGGGATAATAAGAAGTAAAGGCGATCAGGCATTATTTGGAGGAAAAAACACTTCACAAATGAAAATGAGACTTGGTGTTCCTGAAAATAGACCGCTTGCTGATTTTCTTCCAACAATTGTTATCAAAGCTAAAGATTTTGCAACAGAAATTACCGTTTTTAACACCAAAGATAAAGGATTGTCTTCTGAAAGAAGTATCTCTTCGGAACATATTAATAATAATCTAGGTGTAAGAAAGTTGCTTTTAGACAGAAAAATTGTGCCTGAAAATCTTCCGCCTGAAGAAGATATCAAAAAATTAGAAAGAAGAGTAAATTCAGAGACAAAAAACATTGGTAAAAACCCAGATAAATTGACTTAATTGTAGTTTTTTAGAAAATTATGGCTAAAAAACTAATTGATTATAAAAGAAATGATGAAGCTAACCAGAACAACCTCTGAAAATCCAGATTTTCAAAAACCAACCACTCTTTTTGATGAATATCTTATTGATATTGATGGAGAAGAAAAAGATTTTTTCGCTCAATACAATCAAATTTATATTGAAAATGTGATTGTTGGCTATGAAAATGAAATTCCAGTTGGTTGTGGTGCTTTTAAAAAATCGAAAAATCAGGTAGCCTAAATAAAAAGAATGTTCGTCTCTGAAGATCACCGGAGCAAAGGGATCGCTCATAAAATTTTGGAAGAATTAGAAGTTTGGTCAAAAGAATTAAATCATACCTCAGCCATACTTGAAACTTCTTTCAAGTTAGAAAATGCTATTGCTTTGTATAAAAAAGTAGGTTATGAAATTATTCCAAATTACGGTCAATATACGGGTGTTGAAACTAGCATTTGCATGAAGAAAATAATTTAGAGACTTGTATTTTCAATTTGTATATTTGTTATTAAATTAAATCCGAAATAATGGAAATTCAGAATTTATCTAAATATAGCAATGCCGAAAAAATTATTCTTGCCGAACAATTATGGGATAGTATTTCTAAAAAGGACATGGAAATTTCTGATGAATTGAAAAAAGAATTAGATATTCGATTGCAAAATTTAGAAGAAGGAAGATCAGAATTATTTACCTGGGACGAGGTTAAAAAATATTTGAAGTCCATTCGGTAATGCATAAAATCCAATTTACTAAAGAAACATTATTCGACATTGAAGCTGCTGTTCTTTGGTATGAAGAACAAAGATTAGGTCTTTCGTATGATTTTGAGCTTTGTTTAGAAGCAGGAATTGAAGAAGTTTTAAGAGATCCTGATGCATTTCAAAAAAGATATAAACAGGTAAAAATTAGATTTATTTCTCGCTTCTCTTTTGGAATTCATTATGTAATTATTGAAAATCAAATAACAATTATTGGCCTTTTTCATACTTCTCGTTCGCCTAAAAACTGGTCAAAAAGACTCCTTTTTTAATTATAGTCCAAAGCTCACAAATCAAAAATCTTCAATCATAAATCACAATGAACTGGGAACAACTTCTATCACTAAGACGTCAGGGCGACACAAGCAAACGATTACGAATAGAACAAGACGACACGCGTCTGGGTTTTGAAGTCGATTATGACCGAATTATATTTTCAGCCGCATTCCGAAGTTTACAGGACAAAACGCAGGTTATTCCGCTTTCGAAAAC
>NZ_JBJXDQ010000017.1:0-6848 GCF_046155325.1 Flavobacterium sp. | reverse complement strand
CATCGCGGTCTCACTAAACAAAGAAATTATGGTATCGAGCGAGTAGGGACTGAAATAGAAGTAGTCTGTTTTCTGGATGATGATATTGTTTTAGAAAAGAACTATTTTGAACAATTGCTCAAAACCTACGAGATTTATCCTGAAGCCCTTGGTGTCGGGGGATATATTATCAATGAAACCAAATCAGAATATGTTGGTGATAACTATCAGCCTAGAATTAATGAATATTATTTTGATGGCTGGAAACGAAGGGACAGTAGTCGATTTATTTTAAGAAAAATATTGGGTCTAGACAGTGGTAGTGCCCCTGGATATTACCCCAATTTTGCACACGAAAGAAGTGTTAGTTTTTTACCTCCTAGTGGTAAAATATATGAAGTTGAAATGTTGATGGGAGGAGTATCTTCTTTTAAAAAATCAGTTTTTGAAATCATTCGTTTTTCTACTTATTTTGAAGGATACGGACTTTATGAAGATGCCGATTTTACTTTGAGACTTTCCCAATTCGGAAAATTATATATTAACTCCAGTGCTAAATTATGCCATTATCACGAAGAGTCCGGCAGGCCTAATCGATATCAATACGGTAAAATGGTGGTTCGTAATGGCTGGTATGTATGGAGAATTAAGAACCCGGCACCTGAATTTAAATCTAAATTAAAATGGAATTCTATTACATTACTGTTAACCTTAATTCGATTTTTCAATACATTTTCTTCAACGAAAAGAATCGCCGCTTTTAGCGAAAGTATAGGTCGAATAGTAGGGTGGTGTAGTTTGTTTTGGGATAAACCTAAGAATTTAGAATCGAACTTTAGGGTGGTAAAGCAAATTCAATTAGTATGTAAAGGTAAGAGAATTGATATCCTTCCATTAGGCGAAAATTTGTTAAAAACACCTATTCGAATCCCTGCGAAATATCAAAAAGCCACTTTTGAAATAGAGATAATATTTAGATATCCGATTGAAAAAATCAGAAATAGTGATTACCAATGGATTGATTCCGATAAAGATTTTATTGCAACACAACTTGTTCCTAAAATTTTGAAATTATCAAATGGTTTTTTTATCCAACCCAATACAGCAATGGGTGTTTGGGAATACAATAAGAAATGTAATAACAAAATAACATGGAAGTTTAATCAACTCGAAGCTTCGGCATTGACTAAATTTACGCGAATAACTAGACGTGAATTTTTATCTCATAAGCATTCTAATCCGATTGATTTTCAAGAAGACGGAAAAGTATTGTCTTTGTTATTTAGTAAAGAAGGGGCTGTTGAGTTCAGTCGATCTAAAATTCCTTTTTCGGCAGTGGCTTGTTTTACAGATCATTGTGATTTCGATACCCTTGAAAATTTGAAATTACAGCGAGAATTATTGAAAGAATGCGGTGTTAAAATCACAAAAGGCTTTTTTTTAAACCACTTTTCAAAAAGGGATAATAGTGTGTCTTGGCAAAATAATGCTGCCGAGTTAAAAAAATGGTCAGATGAGGGTCATGAATTAGCCTATCATTCGTTATCACAGTCAATTAAATCTGATGAAAATAGTGCAAATGATTTTGTAAATTTTAAACCAGTTGAAAATGTAGTTACTTGGATCGATCATGGATACCAACCTTATAATTTTTCTTTGTTTGAGAGCACTAATATCATAGATAAAAACACCTATTTTAAAAAATTAGATTCTGTAAAAATTACAAATATTTGGAATTATATTGATTCAGGCACTTCGACATCAGGGATTATCAATCAATTAAACCCATCTCATTTTACCTTATACAACTATTGGAAAGGAATTAAAGGGATTTCCTTTTTTAATAAAATTCAACAATTTATTAAAAATTGTTTTTACCATTATTATTCTGAAAGTAATTTAATTGAGCATTACAAATTAGTTTCACAAAACATAAAAGATATTGTTTTTTACTATAGGCTGAAAGATATTCCAATATTACTGTATAATGGTACTAAAGTTTTACTTCCGTTATTAAAAGTTATTATATTTTGGAAAAACGCGAAGATAAAGCACTATCGCTATGCTAAATACAACTCAATTATTTTTCCATACATAGAAAATGGAAAGTTATTTAGGATCTTCCAAACTATAGATATGCTAGATCTTATAAAATCTTTAGCTCCTGAAAATATTGATTTGTTGGTGAATGAAAACGGACTTTTTATAGCACACACCTATTTTTCAGTTCCTATGAAATATCATACTGGTAGAATGTTTGAAACTGAAGATTCAATTGATAATAAAGTTTTACAAAATTTCATTTATTTAGGAAAAAAAATTACCAATAATGAGATTTGGAATCCTACTTTGAACGAATTAATTGTGTATTTATCTAATTTTGAAAAAGTAATTTTAGATGTTGATTCTAAAGGAAATATTATTGTTGTAAATGATTCAGATTTGCATTTTAGAACAGTAAACTAATGGAGATAATTCACACCAAAGACCAGGATTTGTTAAATAAGTGGGATACTTTTGTAACAAAAGAAGACAAAGGCTCTCATTTGCTATTTTCGGATTGGGTTAAATCATATCAATCGTATGGTTTTGACTATGAATTTTGTATTGGTTTAGAGAACGATTGTATAGTAGGCGGATATGCGGCTATAATTCCCAAAGCACTATTTTTTAATTTTTTTATTATTCCTTTTGGACCTATTGTTGCTCAAGGATTTGAAAATCGACTCAATGAATTAATTGAAACCGTACCCCAAAGGGCAAAATATCACAACTCTTGTTATTGTCATATTACATTGCCATTTTCGACAGCTGTAAATAATCATGTTTATCCTATTTTACCTAAATTAGTAGCACTCAACAAGGCAAAAACGGGTCATTTATTCAAGTATATTTATGCCTCTAATGGGTTAAACTGGATTAGTTTAAAAGGATTTTTAGATGCAGAATCAAAAATAATGAGTCTGAGTTCTAGTGTTAGGAGAAATATCAGAAATTCCTATCGTAAAGGTTTATTTCTTGAGGATATGAATACTATTGATAAACTAGAAAATGGGCATCGATTATTTGAAGAAACAGCTAAACAAGGCAATTATAGTATTCGAGCATGGGATGATATAAAAGAAAGTTTATTGGCTTTATTAGATAAAGGGAGTTTGAAAATGCTCGGTGCTTATAAAAATGGGGAACTAAAAGGAGCAATACTCTTGATTCAAGCAGGTAATTATTTTACGTACATTTTAGGGGGATCTAAAAAAGAGGTTCCAGATCTAAGAACTGGAGATTTTCTGCAATGGGAAGCCATAAAGTTATCCATTGAAAATGGTTTTGACGGCTATAATATTTCTTTAGGAGGTTCAAAAGGTGTGATGGATTTTAAGAATAGTTTTAATACAGTACGAATCCCATTCGAACAGTCTAAATACTACTGGGTATTAAAACCATTTTATTTTCGGGTATTTATTTTTTTCGAAAAATGTGTGAGACCTTTTAAAAACCAAGTTTCTAAAATTTTGTCGATTCTAAAGAATAAGAAATGATAAAAAAAATTTTTAAAAGTTTAAAATTAATCAAAATTGATGTTGTTATTTATGCAATGACCAAAAAGGATATTTTACCATTTCCAGATTTGGGATTTGAAATTCTAATAGAACCAATTTCGAAAGGGAAGAAAAAATATTTTATACTTGACAAGGGTGTTTTGGTGCATAATAGTTTTCTTTTGGATAAAGTATTTTTGTTAAAATTAATTAGAAAAAAAGGGCTAACAATAGGCGATTGTTATACCCATCCGGATTATAGAGGGAAATCTATCTATCCTTTTGTGATTCATTTTATCGCAAAAAAAATGTTAATTGAAGCTAAAAATTCAGCAGTGTTTGTGATAGTAAATCGTGACAATGCGAGTTCTATAAAAGGAATTGAAAAATCAGGATGTAAAAAAATTGCTTCGATTGAAGCCAAAAGGTGGCTTTGGTTCTATTTTGATAAGAATATTAAAAACTATTAAAAGGATAAAATGGATTTTTCTACAAAAAGAATGAATTTATTTATTGTGTTAGTTTCTTCATTACTAATGCTATTGGTTTCGAATTTGCCTTTCAAGGCCAATCGGTATGGAGACATGAATTTTCATACGGAGTCCAAAAATTTAGCCTTGTTTATTAAGGGTAAGGTTGATTTTGATAAAGTAGTAATCACAAAAGCTCCGGGGCCTATACTGTTCTATACACCCGCTTATTTGTTGGCACCAGACGACGCTACCGATGAACAACTTTGGTTGCTTGCGGTTGTTTTTTTATCTATAATTACAACAATTAGTTTACTACTTATTTTTAGAATTGGCTGTGTTTTTTTTTCCAAAGAAGTAGGCTTTTTAGCGGTGTTACTCTTTTTTATATTTCCAATTCATTGTTATTATTCATTAGGAATTTTGGCTGAAATACCTGCTTTTTTTTCGTTGACTTTGGGGCTTTATGGATGGGTATTGGCTTATGGAGAACCTCATAAAAAAAGAGGGTGGTTGGTGTTGAATTTTGGAATCTGGTTATTGATTATGAATAGGCCAAATGCGATGTTGCTTTTGGGGATTATTTTTGTAGTGATTTTATATTCCTATTACAATAATAAATCCTTTTTTAAAAATTACGGAAGAAAATTAGTTTTTACTTTTTTAGTTGTTACTTCATTTAGTATTGGAGGGCTTCAGTTAGCCAAACTAACAACTATTGGTAAGTCGGGTGAAAATCAAGAGTCGTTATTTTATTTTGTTGCACATCAAGGGCGATTTCAGTTCCGAGAAGAACCACTCGATTTGCGTTTTTGGGATAATACCAATCGGGCGGACAGCAAAGATTATCAAAATTGGGTGAAAAGTCGACAGGATTTATCCAAAGAAATAACCCAAACGAATCGTTCCTTTAATGCTGTTTATAAGGAGTTTTTGGTAAAAGATATAGTATCACATCCTTTTTGGACTACTAGGCAGTTTTTTATAAAATGTTTATACGGAAATCTCAATATAATTAGCAAAGTTCCTCCAAATCAATTCGTCTTGGGGCCTTTTAAGGGAATAATCGGTTATTGGAGTTTTCTCTTAATTCTTAATTCAATTAATTTAATAATACTTGCAGGTGTTGCTTTATTTTTAATTCATGAAAAAAGTTTAATAAAATATTGGATATTTTGGGGAATAACGGTTTCTTTACTCGTTTTTCATGGATTCACATATATGGAACCTCGTTATGTTTTTCCTTCGAAAGTAGCTTTGTATATTATGAGTGCGTCCGGATTATACCGAATTCATTTCATAAAAAAAATAATTGATAAAATTTCAGTAATTATGTTTCCAACGTATAAACTTTTAAAATGATGGATACTATTTCAAAGCCTGTTATTGGCATAATTTCTCCTTGTTATAACGAAGAGCAAGTTATAAATGATACCGAAAATCAATTAAGAAATTTGATAGTTACAATGGTTGCCAGTAACTTGATTTCAGATAAAAGTTTTGTAGCCTTTGTTGACGATGGTAGCAAAGATAATACCTGGAACTTGATTGAAACTTTGGCTTCTCTAAACAAACAAGTCAAAGGTTTAAAACTAGTGGGTAATGTTGGGCATCAAAATGCCTTATTAGCAGGATTACTCACTTTTAATGAAGATGCTGATGCGCTAATTTCTATAGATGCTGATTTGCAAGACGATATTAGTGTCATTGAAACAATGATTCAAAAATTTAATACAGGAATTGATGTTGTATATGGTGTGAGAAAAGAACGCACCACGGATACTTTTTTTAAAAAAAATTCAGCCAAACTGTTTTATTGGTTAATACAAAAGTTAAAATCAAATATGATTCCTAATCATGCTGATTATAGGTTATGTAGCAAAAGAGCGATTAATTGTTTGTCTTATTACAACGAAGTTAATTTGTTTTTAAGAGGAATTATTCCTTCGATGGGTTTTACCAGTGCTATAATTTATTATGATAGATTAGCTCGTACTGCAGGAAATTCTAAATTTCCATTGCGGAAAATGCTTTCATTTGCTTGGAATGGCATTACTTCATTTAGTACTTTACCTTTAAAATTAGTTACGGCAGTTGGTTTTATTGTTTTCTTTTTATGTTTGATAATGACAGCTTATGCTGGAATTGCAATCTATACTGGAGATGCTGTTCCGGGTTGGTTATCAACTGTTTTGCCAATGTATTTTTTAGGTGGAATTCAACTTTTTTCTATTGGAGTCATTGGAGAATATATTGGTAAAATTTATGCCGAAACTAAACAAAGACCCCGGTATTTTATTGATAAAAAAATAATTTAATTTAGTATATATGGAAGTTGATTATGAAAAAAAATACCATGAAGTAGAAAGCGAAAATTGGTGGTTTGTTTCTCGAAGAAAATATTTACTAGATTTATTGAAAGAGGTGTCTAGAGATAATAAAATTATTGATATCGGCTGCTCATCTGGTATTTTTTTAAAGGATTTAGAGTTATTAGGTTTTAAAACTGAAAACCTTTTTGGTGTTGATATCAGTGAGAAAGCGATTGCGAATTGTAAAAAAAATGGTATTTATAATGCCTTTGTAATGGATGCACAAAATATTAGCTTATCCGAAAAATTCGATATTATTATAGCCTCTGACTGTTTGGAGCATTTGGAGGATGATACTAAAGCAATTCAAAATTGGAAGGGGTTATTGAAAACAGGAGGAATGATGTATGTTTTTGTGCCCGCTTTTCAATCACTATGGAGTGTTCATGATGAAGTAAACAGACATTTCAGGAGGTATACCAATAAAGATTTGAAGTCAAAATTACAAAATGCCAATCTAACTATTTTAAAATCGAGTTATTGGAACT
>NZ_JBJXDQ010000016.1:0-3908 GCF_046155325.1 Flavobacterium sp. | reverse complement strand
AAATGACACAGTAAGGGTTCAATGCGCTTTTATTGACACTCCCGAAGTAGAAAAAATCACTGAATATATTGGTTCTCAAAAAGCCTATGCTACTGCTTATCTGCTACCAGAATTTGTTGGTGAAGAAACTGGCATTAATCTTGATATGGATATTTCTGAAAGAGATACTTTATTTAGAGAAGCAGCCGAAATTATTGTCAATGCACAACAAGGTTCAGCTTCTTTATTACAAAGAAAACTTAAATTAGGATATAACCGAGCTGGAAGATTAATCGACCAACTCGAATCAGCTGGTATCGTTGGTCCTTTTGAAGGCAGCAAAGCACGTAGCGTTAATATTCTAGATATTAATTCTTTGGATCAATTTTTCAGCAATGAAGAAGCCTAATATTTACTTTCTATTTTAAATTCATAAACTACATTCAAATTCAATTTAATGAAACTAAAGATTCAAAATAAAGTTTTTTTGCAGTATATTATTTTGGCATATACACTCCTTTTTAATTTTTCTATTCAAGCACAAAATAAGAAAGCCAAAGCTTTATTAGACGAAGTAACTTCAAAAGTGAAAAGTTATGAAAATATTGTCATTGATTTTAAGTATTCCCTACACAACAATCAAGAAAATATCAATCAAGATAGTAAAGGAAATGTCACTATGAAAGGAAATCAATATGTTTTAAATTTCATGGGAATTACTAAAATTTTTGATGGCAAAAAAAGCTACACTATTGTACCTGAAGATGAAGAAATATCCATTTCGACTAGTAACGAAAATGATAATAATTCCATCACTCCATCAAAAATGTTAACTTTTTTTAATTCTGGGTACAACTGTACCATGGATATTATTCAAAATATAAAAGGAAGAAAAATTCAATATATAAAATTGGTTCCAACCAATATAAAAGATAAAAGAAAAGAAATATTATTAGGTATTGATGTTCAAACTAAACACATTTTTAACGTCATAGAAACTGGCAAAAAGGGAACTAAAACTACTTTGACAGTGAATTCTTTTAAAACCAATCAACCATTGTCAAAAAATCAATTTACCTTTGCTGAAAGTAAATACCCAAATTACTACATCAACAAATTAGATTAAAACTAAGTGAAAATTCTTGACAAATACTTATTAAAAACATATCTGACTACATTTACATTGGTATTTGTAATCTTGTTTTTCATATTTATTTTACAAACTGTTTGGTTGTTTATAGCAGAACTAGCAGGTAAAGATCTTGATTTATGGATGGTTATTAAATTCTTATTGTTTGCTACACCCAGAATAATTCCTTTAGTATTACCCCTTTCCGTTTTGCTTGCTTCTATAATGACTTTTGGTAATTTAGCTGAGACATACGAGTTTGCAGCAATGAAATCAGCAGGAATTTCACTTCAAAGAGCTCTAAAAGTATTGACAGTTTTTATTTTATTATTAAGTATTGTAGCCTTTACTTTTGCCAACAACTTTATTCCATACGCAGAATTTAAATTTATTAATTTCCGAAAAAACATTGCACAATCAAAACCAGCCTTAGCAATAGCCGAAGGACAATTCAATAATGTTGGTTCCTACAATATTAAAGTCAATAAAAAATCAGGCCAAAATGGAAAAAATCTTTCTGAAATAACCATTCACAAAAAATCAAACATCGGCGAAGGGAATAAAACAGTTATTAAGGCAAAATATGGGGAACTTATTAGTGAAAAAGAATCTAATATTTTGAAATTAATTTTAAATGATGGGTATTATTATGAAGATATAAAACCTAAAAATTATGAAGATCGTGACAAAATTCCATTTGCTAAAAGCTCATTCAAAAAGTATGTAATAAATATTGATTTAGCTAAACTAAATGGTGTTGACGAATCAAACCAAAACATTACCAATACTTATAGCATGCTTAATGTCAAAGAATTAAAGTACACCATTGATTCTTTGAACAAAAATATAAATACTGATATTCGTGCTAATTGTGAAAGTAGAAATCAGTTTTTTTTAAGTTTAAATGAAAAGCCAACAACAAAAAAGTTTCAAAAGATTTCAAAAGATTTATTGTCATCTTACCCCAATGATAAAAAATTAGAAATAGTAAGCATGGCCTCAAGTAATATGGTTAGTGCAGGATTCTCTATTGAATCTGTAAAAAATGATTTAACATTTAAAAAGAAAAATATCAACAATCATATATTGGCTTTAAATGATAAATTTATAATTGCTTTTGCATGTTTTTTAATGTTTTTTATCGGTGCTCCATTAGGTGCTATCATTAGGAAAGGTGGTTTAGGAATGCCTATTGTTTTTGCCGTTTTGATTTTCATTACTTTTCATTTTATAAATACTTTTGGAAAAAGAATTTCACAAGAAGATGGACTTCCTCCATTTTTAGGCTCTTGGATGTCTTCGATTATTTTGACACCATTTGCAATTTTATTAACCTATCGAGCTACTAACGACATTGGTTTAATCAATATGGATGTGATTTTAGAACCTTTTCAAAAACTAATAAAAAGATTATTTCCGTCACAAAAATAAACGCAATTATGGCAACGACTAGGATACAACTTAACACCATTGAAGAAGCTATCGAGGATATTCGACAAGGAAAAATCATTATTGTAGTCGATGATGAAGATCGTGAAAACGAAGGTGATTTTTTGGCTGCCGCCGAAAAAGTAACTCCAGAAATGATTAATTTCATGGCTACACATGGTCGTGGATTAATTTGTGCTCCTTTGACTGAAAATCGTTGCAAAGAATTAGAATTAAGACCTATGGTTACCAATAATACCGATCAAATGGAAACCGCATTTACGGTTTCGGTAGATTTGAAGGGAAATGGTGTTACTACAGGTATTTCGGCATCTGATAGAGCCAAAACAGTATTAGCATTAGTAAACGGAAATACAAAACCTCATGAATTATCAAGACCAGGTCATATATTTCCATTAGTGGCTAAACAAGGAGGGGTTTTGCGAAGAACAGGCCATACAGAAGCCGCTATTGACTTTGCTCGATTAGCCGGTTTTAAATCAGCTGGAGTGATTGTTGAAATCATGAATGAAGATGGAACCATGGCTCGATTACCTCAATTGTGTAAAGTAGCCAAAAAATTTAATCTAAAATTAGTATCGATTGAAGATTTAGTTGCTTATAGAATGCAGCATGATAGCTTAATCATCAAGAAAGAAGATTTTGAAGTTGAAACCCGTTTTGGAACTTTTAGATTAAGAGCTTATCAACAAACAACAAACAAGCAGATTCACATTGCTCTTACAAAGGGAACTTGGAATTTGGGAGATTCGGTTTTGACTCGAATTAATTCGACCCAGGTTAATAATGATTTATTGGGTACGTTGACTCACAATGCCGACAAGCAACTCGATGATATGTTCAAAATCATCAATGAACAAGGACAAGGTGCTGTAATTTTCATCAATCAAGACATGCAATCCGTGAGTTTACTCAACCGAATTTCAGAACTTAAAACTTTACAAGAACAAGGTATTTTCAAAGCACCAAAAATTGTAATTGATACTAAAGATTTTGGTATTGGCGCCCAAATATTGCACGATATTGACATTTCTAAAATTAGATTGATTTCAAATACGGTTCATACAAAAAGAGTAGGTATGATAGGATATGGACTTGAAATTAAAGAATTTGTAAGCTATTAGTTAATGTAATGAATAGATTATGAATCATTTAATTTGAGACCTCTAAAATAAGTTCATTTTTATAAAAATAGTTTTTGCAAAACGGAAAAAGGTTACTATATTTGCACTCGCAATCAATAAATTTTGATTGTCGCTCACTGGAGAAATGGCAGAGCGGTCGAATGCGGCAGTCTTGAAAACTGTTGACTGTCACAGGTCCGGGGGTTCGAATCCCTCTTTCTCCGCAA
>NZ_JBJXDQ010000015.1:0-9945 GCF_046155325.1 Flavobacterium sp. | reverse complement strand
AATTGTTCCTGAGAATATCTTGAGGGTTGAATTTTGCTCCTCACCAAAAAGTGGAGCCAAACAAGATGAAAAAAAATATAATTCGATAGATAGCCAAAGCAAAAAGATACAATAGTAGGCTTTCCTTTTTTGAAGAAAGGCATATAAGAAGCAAAGTAAGCTGAAGTAGAAGAAATACCTTCTTTTAACTTAAGATAATAAGGCCATGTCATCCTTTCTTTGGTCATGAAATGATAAAACTTCAATTGGCTACTATACCAAATTTCATAGCCTAACAATTGGATAAGTAAGCAAAACTCAACATCTTCACCACCATAAATTTCCTTGCCTTTTCTTCCCACCAACAAACAGCTAAAACCTGAATCAAAATAGCACATCAATACCTCTTTCCTAAAAAAAGTTCCAGCACTATAAAGTTCTGCATTCCTTATATTAATCTTCCCCTCTTTTGTAGCTTGTGGTCCAATGGCAAAAGATTGGCTATACCTATCAAACCATTCTGGTTTATAGTCTTCAAACAATGCTATTCCTTGACCTCCCAAAGCACCAATGGATGGGTTTTTTGTTAAAATAGGCCATGCCTTTTGTATATAATCAGGCAACAAATGATTGTCATCATCGCAAAAAAGCAACCATTTATATTTTGCTTCATTCAACCCTCTGCGTCTAGCATGGTTGCATCCTGGTAATGGTTCAAATATCAATCGCGTTTTTTCTACAAAACCATATTTTTCAATCAAATCTTCACAAAATGGAGTGGTATTGTCTGTTGAGGCATTATCAATGATTATTAATTCCCATGAAATAGAGGTATTTGTCTCTAATGAAAAAACTGCCTTAAGTGTTGGTTCTAATCTGCTTACCCCATTATAAGTACAAATTACAATAGAAATACCATCAGGTAATTGCTTTTTTAAACTATATTCTTTCATGTTTTAATCGTAACAAAAAATTAAAAATTGAACCTCTAATTTTACCATACTTAAAAACATTTCGGTAAAAATAATGCCTTTTAAAAACACGATAAAGTACCCTATTCGTTTTTATTTTATTATAACCCAACTGATTAAAAAACAATTTAAAATTAGGATAAACGGATTCAAAAACCTCTTTTATATCTGCAGGGCTATACCAATATCTAAAACTGAGATAAGAACACATGTATTCATAATCAGAAACTTTATATTCATCTATAGGAATTGGAGAATTTTCTTTTAAAAACTGAATGCTTTCGTCAATTTTTCCTTGCATAATACTTACTCCTAAGGACCGCAATAAAACTTCCTGAATTACCCGATTCGTATTGAAATCACAGTCTGTATTTAGACCACTCTCGATTGTAATTCGGATATCTTTTTTTGGTCCCCTTTCAATCACTTTTTTTAAGGCCTGAAACATTACAAAACCATTGCGGCTCATGCTGTTCTTAGCATATCGATAATAAACGAGTATTTCTGGAATAATTTTTTGAGTTCCACCTGCTTTTACGGCTCTCATCCAAAAATCCCAATCCTCTACACTTTTTAAACTTTCGTCAAATGAACCAGCTGAAAGAGCTAAAGACCGACTAATACAAATAGAATGGCAAGGTCCTAAATTTCCCTTAAAAATATCTGGGATTAAAAACTCTTTTTTTTGAGCTTTGGTATGACTCAAAACTTCCTTTCCATCCTCTTTAACATAGGTGTATCCATATTGGATTAAAGTGTTTTCGTCAGAATCCCGAATAACTGCTGCTATTTTCTCTAAACAATTTTCATATAAAAAATCATCCGCATCTAAAAAAATAAAACGATTCCCTAGAGCATTTGCTATTCCGAAATTCCTGGCGGAAGACAAACCTCCATTTTCTTTTACTATAAGTTTAATTCGAGAATCAAGTGCAGCATATTTTTGACAAACTTCATCGGTATTATCTTTTGAACCATCATTGACCACAATGGCTTCCCAATTTTTGTATTCTTGTATTACTATGGAATCTAAACACTGATTCAAAAAGTGTGCTTGATTATAACAAGGGATGATAATAGAAAATAAGGGATTCAAAATAAATATAGTTAGGGTTTATTCTCCAAATTTTTCCTTCATCACCGCTGCAAAGTTTTCTACTTTTTCGATTCCAAATTCATCTAAGGCAATTTTTTGATAAGTAGCGCCTCGCTCTCTCAATTCTTTAAATAATTCAGGAGCTGGAGACCATCTATCATGAACTACCCCACACAATCTGGTAGTGGCCACTTTTAATCCGTTTAACTTTGCTCTGATGAAGAAATTTTGATGTTCTCCTCCTTTTAATAAAGGATTCCATCCTCCAAAAGCAGTTACTTTTTCGGTACGGGCTATAAAAAAATTGTGCGTCATATCACACAGTGTAAAAGGGTCTTGATAGTTCATTTTTTTCATCCTACATACCTTTCCCTCCAAATCAAAATTGGCCGAATATTCAAAAATACTCGTCGATGGTATTAAAATATTAAATTTTAAAAACCAATTGGATAAGTTGAATTTCAACCTTTCTTTACGCGATTTTAAATTGTATTGTCTAAAAACCCCGCCCAATAAATCAAGATTGTTTTCTACTAACATTTTTCGCATTAAGGGCAATCTAGTTCTAGGTTCGAAAATAAAATCGTCATCACATAATACAAAAAATGGGGTTTTTGTGTGTTGCAACATTATATTTCTCCCTTCAGCGGTGCCTGTATCAAATGGTAAATTGATGTATGTAATGTTTAATTTTGGAAAAAGAGCTAATATTTGTTCTTTATAGGGTACTTTACTATCATCTGCAATAATTATCGGTCCTTTGAATTGATATTTTTGAATGGAATACAATTGATTGATTAGCTGTTCAGGACGCTCTAATGTTTTAATTAGTAAAGTAACGTCTGTTAGGGTATTCAAATAATAATTTTCTTTTTTTTCAAAAGGAACCCAATTAAAAATTTTATACATGGTTCTTACTTCTTTTTGTTTTTTAACAGCTTTGAGAATCTTCCTATAATATCCCTTTTTTTCAACTTATGAATAGTCCCTTTCAAAAGCAATACTTTATTTTGATATTGTTCGTGTACCAAAGCTAGTAATTCAGGATGAACTAAAGAATATGACATTTTATTCTCATTATTGGCTAGAAAATGTCCTTTACGAACCACCAAAAATAGGTTTTGTTTGTACCAATATTCTATTTTGGGGTTATTCCAAATTTTGAATCGAAAGAAGTCTATCATTTCAAATCCACAATTATTAAAATGGTCTTGCCAATAACTAGGCCACTGCTCATTAATATGATTTTGACCTCCTTGACCCGGTAGCGCTGCCGAAAACATAATAACATCTGAATGATTGGTTATTGATTCAATAAATCCTTTGGCAGAAGCTTCTGGTAAATGTTCCGCTACTTCTAAACAAATGGTCAAATCAAATTTTCTATTCAAATCAAAAGGTTTGGTCAAATCCTTTTCTACAAATTCATCTTCGTTGATTTTGAGTAAACTTCTATCTACATAATCCCCATCAACTCCAATTATTTCAGCTCCTGTTAACTTTTTAGCAACTTCAATCCAATTTCCTAAACCGCAACCCACATCAAGTATTGATGATGGCTTAAACGCTTCAAATAAAACAGGTAATACTTGTTCAGCAGCACTCGAATTATGGGTTATTTCATCATGCACATAGATTACATTCTTCATGTCAAAAAATTTAGTTATAAGATATTATATTTTTTGGTTCTCAAGAGATTCTTACACCCAAATAAACTCCTGTGTCATTATACCGACAGGGTATTCTTGATTTGCATTATAGCCCGCCCAATTATTGGGGGCATATATTTTTTTATCTTTTTTAGCATTCAAGAACCCGCCCCACCAAGAATAACTGCTATTCCCTATTATACAACCAGAGGCATTCATCATCATTTGGAATTGTATTTCGGGTGGTTCATTGATAAAAATATAGTTTGACTTTTCACCTAAAATCAATTTTGCTTCTTCTATTTCATCGCTAATGATTAAAACAAAATCATACTCTTTTTCTATTTTCGAAAGAACAGTGGTATACCATTCATTGGGTAAAAACACTTTGACATCATTCAAATCAGGTAGCGTGAAATCTTTATAATCTTGTCCTAAACGCATACTAATTACTAAAGTTCTATTCTTACTAAATAACAAACCATATTTTTCTTGAAATACTTTTTGAAAAGATTTTTTTATAGTAAATAATCGCAGTAAACTTTTTTTGTTACTCTCCATTAAATCGGCATCTTGAAAATAGCCGTTAAAAGTAGTTTGATTAACGTCTTCGGGCAAAACCAACTTTGATTTCAAATCCAAAAAATCTTGGTGATTTTTCATCTTTATTTTCCGAACCAACCAGCCATAAAGTCTTAGAAACTTATTATTTGACAAGAGATTGTAAGGAAAAATAAGCGTGAAACAATCCAGATAAAATTTGTTTTTTTGTATTTCCAATAGAAAAAGTGCTTTGTTCTTTTTTGCCATCAAATACCCAAAAGCAAACTGAAACAATTGGTTTCCCATTCGTCCGTGAAGTAAAACTTTTATCACTTTTTAATCTTAAATATTTGTAATGGGGCAGTAACAATTTTAATCAACATCTTACCTATTTTATACGCATCGGAATTTAAAGTTTTTTCGAGACGGTTTTGTATTTCAATTATTTTTCCTGCCATAAAAAACGGATTAACCTCCATCATTAAAGCCATAGCTTCGTTAGCTTTTTTACTATCTTTTTTTTTATATGAAATCATATAGACATCTAAAATCGAATACATTTTTTGAATTCTTAGTGCTCTATTAACCTCATCTGAAAATTTATCTTCCAATTTTGCTAACATTGGTATCCATCTATCATATTGCTTTTCTTTTGAAATCACACCCCAAGTACCTGATTCATGGACTCTATATACCCCCATGACTTGATCCATATATTTTATTTTTCCGAATTGAGCATTAAACAAATGCAGAGGATAATCTAATATTTGAAGATGATTAAACCAATCAGGAAATTTATCTTTTGGTTTTCTAAAAATCACCGATGCGGTGTACATAAAATTGCCTTTTTGGGCAAGATCCATTATACTTGAAATTGATTTTTGATGTTTCGTATTGGCAAATTCTAAAGTTGAAGGGTTGGATTCATTTGCAATTTTCATATTATGAAAACAAATAGAAAAATCAGGATTATTTTCTAAAAAATCAACTTGTTTTTGAAGTTTAAGCGGATCCGTCCAGAAATCATCACCTTCACAAAGAGCTATATATTTGCCTCTGCACCTTGAAAAATTAAACCTTGCCATCATCGCTCTTACGCCTTTTGAATACTGATTTTCAATTTGAAAATTAGGAAAAAAAATATTAGGATATTTTAAAGTATATTCTTCGATAATTTCTTTTGTTCCATCTGTTGAGCAATCATCATTAATTATTACTTCAATCGGAAAAATAGTTTTTTGTTTTAAAAACCCATCCAAACAAGTTCTAATATATAGTTCATGATTGTATGTAGTACAAGATATTGATATTAATGGGATAGGAATTGAACTAGTATACATTTTATTTTAGATTATAATTTAAAAATTATAAAATCACAATAATACTTAAATATAAATTTTATTTGAATAAAAAACTTAAACCCAACTAAACAACTTGTTGAGTTCTATGAAATCAGAATCATTAAAAATCTCATCTATAATGAATTTCGGCAATGATTCTCTCCAAATGTTGTCGGTTCTTTTAGATTTAAATATTGAATAGGCATCAGAGTGATTTATTTTTTTTGATTCTGTCAAAAAACTTTTTGTTTGGGCATTTATAACCAAACCACAAAATTCAAATAGATTTACAACTTCTTTTTCTGTATTTTGTAATAAATCGTCATAATTAACCATACAAAATTGATTAGGATATCTTTGCTTTAAATCCAAAAATAATTTAGTTACTTCTTTCCACTTTTCATATCCATTAAATTCTTCTGGTTTGTTTTGATTTTTTTTAGAAGCATATCTCCACTCTTCCTGCAAATCCCATCCTAAATCTTTTTTAAATTCTTTTGGAGCATTTAACCAAGAATTAATTACAGCCAATGGATTTCGAACCAAACCGATTACTTTAATTTCTGAATCATTAATAAGTAAATTTTCAATTATATGATGATATCTAACCTCTTTATAAACTATTGATTTTATATAATCTTTTTTTTTAAAAAAAGTCATTTTACCTTTTTTTCTTGCTTCAATTTGATTTAAAAAATCATCATTAGATTCCCCAATTTCTTTATAGAATTCAATTATCTCCTTAACTGAAGACTTTGTTGTTAGTCGATCTTTAAATGCATATGAAAATAAAGGCTGATATTTGTAAATAACATCTGGATTACTATTAAAAATTTCTCCAAGCCAAGTAGAACCTGATCTTGGAACACTGTGTATAGCTATTCTTTTCATCTAAATTAAAATAAATTTGTTTAACATTTCTTTTACTTCTTGTTTACTATTAAACATCAACACATCAATTATTGATAAACCTTCTACAAAATCTTTATTCTTTTGTGGATATTCTGTAATAATTGGTTTTAGAAAATTAAGTACAATTCCATTTTTTAAAAAAGAATCTTTTGTATATAGAGTGGAACCAGCAATCATATTAATGTAATGCTTTGAATCCGATTTTCTACAAACATGAACAAGCCTGTCTTCCCTTTCCATTCCTTTTGAACCTGGAAAATCTGATGATGACAAATAAAATTTTGTGTCAATACATAAATAATCACAAACAAGCTTAACACTATTTATAGATAGCTCTGATATTGTAGTCACTGAGTCAAATGTTTTTTCCAAAAGTGGATATACATCTTGATAGTATAGTGCTTTGCTGTATGATTGAGAAATAGTCCTGAAAAATTTCAACTTCCATTTAGCATATAATCTTGGATTTAATCCTGTAGCATTTATTTGTTTAAATGAACTGGCATCATCTAGAGGAACTGTAAATAAATTTTCTTTACCATTTGAAAGTATTCTATTTCTATTAATCCATCCACCTTTTATAAAATTGACATCATCATAAAAAATAAATTTATCGACGGAATTTATTAATTGGAAGTAACCAATATAAGGAAATATATAGGGTTGCATAATTGCAACTTTAATCTCAATATCCATAATTTTAAAATTTTATTATTTTAAATATGCAATTTAACACCTGTAATTGAACCATGATACATAACTAAGCAAAACATAATTCGTATGAAAAACTTACATAATTGGTATTTAAATTTCATTTACTAGAGACTTCAAAAAGTATCTCATATTTCGTAATTGAATTTTTTTAATAATTCATTTGCTGTAGTATTAAACGCATCAATACTTTCCTTTTCAAATTCCATTTTGTATTTCCCTATATTGTCTTTATCTGGTTTTTCTAAAGTCTTTTTCTTCCAATCTATTGAACTCAATGGTTCATCTTGCTCTTTAGCATTTTTTATAAAATAATTCAGCATTTCGGGTTCAAAGTTTAAACCTAAAAAATTACAAACTTTTGTTAAATACAATTCTGAATCTGTGACAAAATCCTCGTATCGAATAGCCATAAACTGATTTTCATGTAACGATTCTGAAAAATTTAATATGTTTTGATTGTTAGTTGTCCACTCGTTGGCAATTGTTTTTATATCCGTCGAAAGTATAGGTTTATAAGGCGAATTGGTCACTAAAGTTTCCATATTAAGATAAGAACAGGCAACATCTCTACCGTCCCTTACCACCAAAATATATTTCGCATCAGGCCAAATTTCATTTAAATCATCGATATGATTGATGTAATAATTATTTTTATCGGCAATAACCTTAGCTTTTTTACCCTTTTGCTCCCCATAAAAAACATAGACAATTTCGCCTAACTTAGCATAGTTATCCGGATTTTTCTGTACTATTTTCTCTTTTAATTGAGCATAATCCATTTTCCAATCTTCGATTCTTTTGGATGATTCTAAATCAGAAATATACTCGTCCAAACGATTACTAGTAACACAACTAAGATCCCAATCGGCATATTTTTTATACCACCAATGTAAAAAACCACACTCTGGGGTAGCATTAATCATTGAGTGTGAATTGAGCATTAATCGAAACAAAGATGTCCCTGAACGTGGATTTCCTAATATAAATACCTTATCCATTTTTATCTTAACAATTTACGATTAGCGCTATTATCTTTAAAATTTCGTCTTCACTCAAATCGAAATACAAGGGTAAACACAATATCCTTTTAGAAATATCTTCCGAAATAGGACAGGGTTGATAAGAAACTACTTTTGTGAAGGTATTAACAGAAGGATAAAAATAGCGACGTGGAATAATGTTGTTGACTTTCAACACCGATTCAATATGTAACAATTGTTGCTCCGTTTCAAAAATAATTGGAAAATAAGAATAGTTTGTTTCGCCTGCAGCAATATCCTGAAATGTTATAGTAGTTACTTGCTGTAATTTTTCTTTGTACAATAAATACTTCGTTCTACGATCATTCAAAACAGCATCATAATACTTGAGATTTGCCAATCCTAATGCCGCGTGAATCTCGGTGAGTTTTCCATTAAATCCATCTTCCACGATATCTGTCTTATCATCGCTGTGCCCAAAAAAACGAATTCTTTTTATTTTCTTGTCTAATTCCGTGTTTTGAGTGATACAACCTCCTCCTTCTCCAGTGTTTAATAATTTTGTAGCATGAAGACTGGTGGCTGTTATATCGCCAAAAGTTAATAAACTTTTGCCATCGAATTTAGAACCAATAGCATGTGCTCCGTCATAAATGACTTTTAAATTGTATTTTTTAGCTATTTTTTCAATTTCAACAACATCACAAGGGGTTCCAAAAACATGGACAGGCATTATAGCTACTGTTTTTTCGGTAATTAGTGCTTCTATTTTAGCCGGGTCAATGTTAAGCGTTTTTGGGTCAATGTCACAAAAAACAGGCGTGCATCCTTCCCATTTTATGGCACTCACGGTTGCTATCCAAGTAAACGGAGTGGTAATAATTTCACCTTGTAGTTCTAAGGCCTTTATTGCAATCTGTAGAGCAATTGTTCCATTATTGACTACTGTAAAATGAGGAACTTCAAGTTTTTGATTTAACTCTGATTCCAACTGCTGAACCAAAGGGCCATTGTGCGTTAATATTTTTCGATCCCAAACTCCTTTTAGAATTTCCGTAAATTCATTAAATGGTGCCAATGACGGTTGGGTTACAAAAATGTTTTTATTTTCCATTTGATACTATTTTAAATTCTTCTAGCAATTTGGCTTGAATATAATTCTGACTGTATTCTTCATCTCTTAATTGTTGGTTTTGCGTACAATTCCAAAAATGCCTCAACATATTTTGATAATGATTGTCTGATGCTAATTGGATTTTTTCAATTCCTTTTGCTGTTTCAATTTGAACTTCGGGTGAATATCCGGGTGGCGCAGTAAAAATTCTATTGGTAGATAATTTGCCTAAACTCCCCCAAACCTCAATGTTACACTGATAAAAATGATCAAATCCAAACGCAAATTGTAAAAATCCGTTGCCGTTTATTTGCTTTATCATACCTCCCCCCCAAATATCAACTTCACTATTATTTTGCATTACACTTGTACCCGAAACAACTTTGATGTCATTCCCCAAAAAAAGTTGGGCTAGTTTCATGGGGTAAGCTCCAGCATCCAATAAAGCTCCTCCGCCTAATTTTTCTTGGTATCGTATATTATTCGAATCTGAAAATGGAGGGAAACCAAACGAGCTACTGATACTCCTTACCTCACCTAAAACACCACTAGCGACAACATCTTTGATGTATGCCAACTGAGAGTGAAAACGAAATTGAAAATTTTCTATTAACACTAATTTTTTTTCTTGAGCCAATTGATTCAAT
>NZ_JBJXDQ010000014.1:0-10432 GCF_046155325.1 Flavobacterium sp. | reverse complement strand
TAAAAGAAATAACTTGCTATTAACAACAAAAAGTTTTGCAACTGTAATCCTCGTTTATTGACCAACCAATACAGAGTGAAAACTATGGGTAAAAACAGTAAAAAAGATAGGGAGTTAAATAGCATTGTTTGGCTCTATATTATTTTAGTTGACTTATTTAACCTTTTTTAATTAATTATATCGTTTAGATATATCGATTTGTCTCATTGTCAGTTCTGGCTTATCTTCCTCGTTCAAGACAAACTAAAGTCGAGAACTAATTGTACATCTTGACTGCGCTCGAAGTGACAAATAATAATTACACTTAACCCAATTTATAAATGGGATTATTGTCAAGTCGAGCCTTTCGTCTTCGCTCAAGACGGACATGGTCGAGACTAGTTGTTGAGTCTCGACTGCGCTCGACTTGACAAACCTCTTAAAATAATAACATTTATTTCTAATTTATACTATTTTTTTAAATTCCAAACACTCCAAACCATTTTCTTTTTGCGTAACGTATTCTTTGAGCAAATTTTAATATTTCAAATTTTATGTTCAAAAATAAAATATACAAGGCAGCTTTAACCCGTAAAACAAAATACTTATTATCAATTTTATACAAACTATCATCAAAAGGAATCCACCGAGAAGGAAAATAGTCGGAATCGTCATTTTGCACACCAAATTCATCACTAAAATTTTTAATAGGCCGAATTATTTTTGAATTTTCTTTTTCGCCCAACCAAGCCGACCACCATGAAAAAGTAGAATTACTAATCACAAAATCATCACATTGAGACCCCAAAACCAATTGCTCAATACCCGATAAATTTTTTAGAAAATAAGCGTTTTTCAAAAAAGAAAAATGATATTCACAATACTGAATATCATCGCTAGTAAAAATCAAATTTCTGTTTTTCCAATCCGGAAAATTCTTAATAATGGCAAGAAAATAGTATTTAAATGATAGTTGAAAATAATACGGATGCCGAATAAAATCGCCTCTTCTAATAGAAATTAGAATTGTACTATTGGCAAACAACTCTTGATGATGTTGAATTAATTGATTTTTAAAATCTATGTCGAAAGTGAAAATTTCTTTAGTTTTACTTAGATCAAAATACTTTTCGGATTGCAACCAGCCCTCAATATTATATTTTCCATTTTTTAAATTCCAATCATAATAACTGTATTTATGTTCAATTATAAGTTCAAAATCATCATCAAGAGACAAAACAGGAAATTGATATTCGAAAAATTTCGAATATTGCCAAACAGGAAAAGAAAATGGAAGCAAATTTTTATCAGCAATTCCAATTGTTGAAGCAATTTGAAATAACTGATTCCCAAAATTTCCTTTAAACCCTAATTTTAAAAATGTAATCATTTCTGTTTAAATTGACTTATTGTTTCTTGCTTTGTTTGGTTTAAATAACTTAGACGAGGTGTTTTCTCAATATATCAATACAAAAAACCAAAAAGCCATAAAGGAATGGTATTTTTATATCCAAACTCCAAATTATCTGCGGCAACATAGGCGTTCGACAATTCATTTATTTGCTTTGTACTCTTACTTTTTCCACCAATTTCAAAACTATATTTATTAGACACCAAAAAATCTGTTTGTTCTATATAACTCAACTGATGTTGATACCCCAATTGATTGGCAAAAAAAGTTTCTCTCATGTTTCCAGTATTTGTCGATTTTGGCGCTATAGCAAACATCAAATTGGAGTTATCTAGAAAAATTTTGTTGGGTTTTTGCAATTTACTAATTCCTCCAGATTCCTTATACAAATTAGAAGTAATCCCAATTTCATCTAAATAATGAAGATATAACAGTAGCGTTCCTCTGACGATTCCCATTTTTGCACTTAACTTACTGGTGTTTGGAACAAAAGGAACCGATTCTGAAATAATCAATAACAATTGTTTTATCTTATATACGTACCCCAAATCTACTTTTCGAAGTAATGGCAATTCGATTTCGAGGGACATATTGATAATTTCCATCAAAATAGTGCCGTACATTTCGGGGTTCTCTTTATAAAAAGGATAATAGCCTTGTTTCAAATACAACTCAAAAAGAGGTAGTGGCTTTATTTTTGAAAGTATATTTTTTGAAATATCAATATGATTTTCAAGTATTTCATCCAAGGAATAAGAGTCTAAAAGCAACCCCGTTTCAAAAGCTATAAATTCTCGAAACGAAAGCCCTTGCATCTTATAAACAATGGCTCTGCGACTCAAATCAGCACGAGCGTTTAGTATTTCCAGCAAGGATGAACCCGTAAAAACGACCTTTAGCGTGGGGTAATCGTCGTAAATATTTTTAAGTTCTTGTGCCCAATTGGGATATTTATGAACTTCATCTAAAAACAAATATTTTCCTTCTCTCTTTACAAAATAGTCTACCAACTCACTCAATGTATGATTGCTAAACCAAATATTATCCAAACTTACATACAAAGCTTTGTTTTGCTCATCCTTCAAGTGCATTTTAATATACTGCAAAAGCAAGGTTGTTTTGCCAATTCCTCTAGCACCTTTTATACCAATTAACCTTGAATTCCAATTGATATCTAGCATGATACTTCTCACTATTTCTATAGAAGTATAGCGCAGTTTTTGCTGGTATTTTTCGAATAATTCTTCCATTTTGTATTTTATATCAAACAAAAATAGTTAAAATTGTTTTATAAAGAAAACAATTTTTAATTTATTTGTATTTTATAACAAACGAATTAATCAATATCCCTAAATTGTTTCTGATGATTGATTTGCCAAATAGCTTTGTCTTCCATCACTTCCAAAAACAATTGAGCACTATTTCCTTGACCAAAACCGAAAGTTATTTTATTAGATTCCTTAGTGTCAATGTTTTTTAATGCTTCTGAAATACTCTTTGTGGTATAATCTACATTGATAATATCGGCATGTACCGCACGATTCTGTTGACGGGACCCTATATTGATAATAGGAATACCATAATAAGGAGCTTCCCGAATGCCAGCACTGCTGTTTCCAATGATGAATTGACTGGATTTTAATAAGGTTAAAAAATACTCAAATCGCAGGGAAGGAAAGATTCTGAATCTCAAATTTTCTTTCAGCACTTGATACTTTTCAATAATACTTTGACTCCCTAAATCATTATTGGGGTAAATCACCACATAATTATGGCTATCATTCCGCAAGGCATTAACAAAATTTTCAGTATATTGCTTCATCTCTTTGACTTCCGTGGTCACAGGATGAAACATTACAATGGCATATTTTTCAAAAGGAATTTGATAATAGTCTTTTACTTTTTCTAAACCAGGCAAGTCTTTAGAAAACATACTGTCAATATCTGGAGAACCAATAGTAAAAATAGATGAATCCACTTCGCCCATTTGTTTTAATCTTTTGGCTGCAGCCTTATTAGAAACAAAGTGTATATGGCACAATTTACTCACACTGTGTCGTATCAGTTCATCTACTGTTCCTGAAAGCTCTCCGCCTTCGATGTGAGCAACCAAAATATTATTCAACGAACCTACTATTGCTCCAGCCAAGGTTTCGACTCTATCTCCATGAACGACTATCATGTCAGGTTCAATCGTTTTTATATAATTTGACAAACCTTCAATGGTTTTGGCCAAAGTCAAATCCATTGTAGTTTCGTGGGTGTGATTTTCAAAAGTATGCAGATTTTTAAAATTACATCTTTCAATTTCGATAAGTGTGTAACCGTACTCTTTTTGCAAATGCATGCCAGTTACAAAAACAAAAACCTCGAAACTTGCACTTTTTTCAAGAATTGAAATCAACGATTTTATTTTGCCAAAATCGGCACGTGTTCCGGTAAGGAATAATATTTTTTTCATTTTAAATACTTGCTATTTTTTTTAATAAGTGCAAAGATGCTAAAATGATGTATTCGATTCAGGCGTTTTACACACCCCTAACCCCTCTCAAGAGGGGAATCCATCCCTGTTAACAAATGGCTATTAGAATTTATTGAAATTTAATAATTTAACCCGTTGGGTGTAATTCAATTTTCATAATTTTTTAACCACATAGAAATATAGATTCTGAAAATTTTGAAAGTCGTTTCTCTTAATTCGAGAAAAACATAGCTATGCGAAACCATGAATTGGGCTATCAAACTCTTTTTTCTATGAATCTATGCGGTTAAATTTTTTCATATACTATTAATTATTAATTTTTATTAATTACACCCAACGGGTTAATTTACTTTTTTTATTTTTTTGCACTTCTAACTCCCCTCTTGAGGGGGAATCCATCCCTATTAACAAATGGCTATTAGAATTTATTGAAATTTAATAATTTACTTTTTTCGTTTTTTTGCACTTCTAACTCCCCTCTTGAGAGGGGTTGGGGGTGTGTAATGAATTAAAATCCTCCCACTTCAATTGCTCATCATTTTCTATATTTCTAGTCGCTACTTTACCTAATAAATTATTAAAATGTTCCGCCAAAATCTCCCCTGTTCCAGGTCGTTTAACCCAGATGTTTTCTGTTGTGAATACCGCTCCTTTTTTGATTGGAGCAATAGAACAGACCGTGGCAAAAGCAAAATCAATAGTAACTTGCTCCTCTTTTGCTGGCTCTTTTGTTCCGCCACGCATTTGCCAAATTTCATTGGAACCCGTAATTAATTCTTTTGTAGTTGGCTCATCCATACTGCAAACAATGTCTGGACCTGTACGTTGCATGGTGTCGGTGAAATGTCTTTCTAAAATACTGGCACCTAGTGCCACGGCACCCAAACAAGCGTTGTTATTTAAAGTATGGTCTGACAACCCAAAAACTTTATCAAGAAAGGCTTCGTGTAATTGTGTCATAGCACCAAACCTTACCAAATGAATGGGTGTCGGGTACAAATTGGTAGTATGCAAAAGTGCTAAAGGAATGTTGTGCTTATCAAAAATAGCAACTGCTTTTTGAACACTTTCTATAGTGTTCATTCCAGTACTTAAAATTACGGGTTTGCCAAAAGAAGCAATATGTTCTAGCAAAGGATAATTATTGCACTCACCAGAACCTATTTTGTATGCTGGAATATCAAATTTTTGCAAGCGATTAGCAGCAGCTCTTGAAAAAGGAGTGGATATAAAAATCATTCCTTTGCTTTCTACATAATTTTTTAGTTCCAATTCCTCTTCTTCATTTAAAGAGCAACGCTTCATAATTTCGTAAATTGAAACATCAGCATTACCTGGAATGACTTTCTTGGCTGCGCCAGACATTTCATCTTCAACAATATGAGTTTGGTGTTTCACTACTTCCACTCCAGCACGATGCGCAGCATCGACCATTGATTTGGCAACCGCCAATGAACCTTCGTGGTTAATTCCAATTTCAGCAATAACTAATGGTGGATAGTCAATACCTATTTTTCTTCCTGCTATTGTTATGTATGGATTCATAGTGAAATTATGAATTATGAATTATGAATTATGAATTATGAATTTATTAAATAAATACTCCGCATAATCCAAATCATCTTGTGAATCAATATCTACATTCGCAAAAATATGGTTAACTTCGAATGGAAAAGCACTTTTTGAAATTATTTCACTGTCACCTCGAGCGCAGTCGAGAGGTAGAATTAATTTTGCTTTGCTAATATACAATAATCCATTTTCGAAATACAAGGGCTCTAAATCTTGGCTTCGTTGCCCCATTTCGTAATTGAGGGGGATAAATTGATTGTTTTTTATTTTACCCAACTTTTGATGGTTTCTTGAAACCGTAAATAAACTATCATAATTTTGCTTTTGAAAGATTTCAAAAGCTTCTTTTAGCAAATAATCGGGACGCAACGGATTTGTAGGCTGCAGCAAAACTACATTTTCGACTTCGTAGTCTATAGATTCTAAGACATGTTTTAATGCAGTTACCGTAGGCTCGAAATCTCCTGATAAACTTTCGGGTCTATCAATTACTTTAACTCCATAGTACAAGGCGATTTTTTTTACCACTTCATCGTTTGTTGAAACATAAATTTCATCAATAATGGCACTATTTTTTTGGGCATATAAAATGCTATGTGCAATCAAGGGGATTCCTCCCAACAATAAAATATTCTTGTTAGGCAACCGTTTAGAACCGCCTCGAGCGGGAATTACAGCTATTGTTTTCATTTAAATTTCCATATTTAAAAAATCCTCTAAACTACAGACCGTAACTTGTGGAGCAATGTCATAAAATCCTAAAATTGGGGCAATGCTATAGGGCGATGATTTTTTTGACATCATTTTTTCTTTCTATTTTAAACAAAAATAAGCGTTTTTCTATGATTTTTAATAAATAGCTTATTTAGTAAAAAACAAGAATAAATAACAGGGCTTTAACTTATTGTAAATCATCATTTTATATTAAATTTTAACACAAATCGTGCAAATTGAAAATACGATTTTCAATTTGCACGATTTATGTAGTTTAGGCATATTTTTCTACTTGCCAATAAATTTTGGTTTCTAGAAAACCAGCTTTTAAATATTCTAATAACTATCCTAATTCATAAAGTTTTTATTTATGAACAACACATCAGTTTTTGAAGCCACACCATCTGCAGTATAAAGAATATCATAAAACCGAACTAATTCAAATCGATTTTCCAATAAAAAATTATAAATATCCCCAAAGGAAGATTGACCAACATAATTTTCGTTAAAAAATATTTCAACATATACGAACTGAATCTTATTTTGTTTCATCAAGTTCGATGCACCTTTCAAAACATTGAGTTCATAACCTTCAGTGTCTGTTTTCAATAAATTAATATATGGAACCTTATTTTTGCTACAAAACTCGTCAATAGTAATGACTTCAACTAAATAGGTTTCCACAATTTTTGCAGTACCATAAGCTCTTTTCAACAAAGAATTTAAAGCACTCCAAGAATATTCATTGAATTCCAAATTTCCAGAATTTAAACCCACAGCTGAATTATGAATACTTAAATTTGAATCCACAAATTTTTCTCTTATGTAATTAAAACAATTTATACTTGGCTCAAAAGCATAAATTTTCGCATTAGAAAAATGATTTCTCATTTTTTGAATCGTTTGACCTAGATTTGCACCAATGTCAAAAAATATAATATTATTACCTACTAATTTATCTTTTATTGCTAAAAACGGATCATCATCAAGCAGTAAAATTGTACTTTTTTTTGAAATTTTATAGCCAATAGAACCTAACATCTTTTTTATAACGCTCTTCATTATTTTATCTTGGGATATTATATATATTTAAAATTCGAAAAGTACGAATAATTTATTGTTTTAATTAATACTGTTTTCGGGCTGCCAATAAATTTTGGTTTCAGGAAGTTTAAAATAGGAATCATATTCTGTTTGCGACATTCGGTGGCTGTTTTTTATAATTCGCGGAATAGCACAAACTAAATCCAACAATGCCAAAACTAGCGCTTGAAACACTTTTAAATCGCCATTGAACACTTTTTTGAGTTGCATCCATATAGAATAGGCTAGCTTTCTTGGAATTGTAGCAATGGGATAAAACATGAAGAGCAAATACCACCCCGAGCGAAGCGACCGCCGCAAACGAAGCGTATAATCTGCATCGTTTTTTCTTGATTTTACAGCAACTCTGTGATGGGCTAAAACCTGAGGAAAATAATGAACTTGCCAGTTCTTTTTGAATAATTGGTAAGAAGCAAAATTCTCTTCGCCATAAAATACAAACCATTCCGGATAATTAGGAATGTTTCGCCAAGCCTTCATACGCCAGGCATGTGCACAACCGACAAATCCCTGTACTTGTTGTGGATTTTCGTTAGAAACTATAGAATTAGGATCTTCTAATCCCCAAAAAATACGGAAAGCTATCAAACCACAGTTCGCGTTTTGCTCAAAATAGTCTTGAATGGATTCTAAAGGATTCTCGGTTACAAAATGAGCATCATCATCTAATGAAATAGCATAAGTAGCTTTGGTTTCGTTGAGCATCGTGTTTCTACAAAAAATATAACCTTTAGAAAATTCATTTCTATGAATTTTAATATGGGGGAAGTTATCTTTTACATACTCATACGTTCCATCGGTAGAACCATCATCAAAAACGACACACTCAACGTTATCCTTTTTAAGCAGATGATTTATTTTCTGCAAAGTAAAAGCCAAATCACTTAGGCGATTTTTGGTAGAAATTAGAATGGAGAAAGTGGGTTGAATTGGTTGCATTGGTGTGTTGTTATTGCTTTATTAAAATACTTAAATTAGGCACAATTAGCTTTGTAAAGAAGCTTCAAAAACACCTTCCGAGGCTAACAACGAAATGAATACTGCTGTATAATCAGCCATAAAGTGTGGTATATTCAACAATCCATCTTGGAAAGATAGATTTTTAAGAGAATATCTGATACGCAATTCTGGATGGTATTTTTTGGCATAAAAAGTCAAACTACGGCTTCTAACATTTTCATCCGATTTGACTTCAACGGGAATAATTGTGTTTTTTGACTGTATAATAAAATCAACCTCAGCTTCGTTTCCAGAGGTCCAATAACGTGGTAATACTTCAAATTGAGGAACTAAACTTTGCAAAACATAGTTTTCTAAAAGTGCGCCTTTGAATTCTACAAAAAGTCTGTTTCCTTCGGTAAAAACAATAGGATCCAGTTTGGATTGTTTGCGTAATATTCCAACATCGAAAGCGTAAATTTTGTATGCGCTCAAATCATCATAAGCAGACAAAGGTAGTTTTGGAGTTTTACATAAAGCAATACGATATACCAAACCTGCTTGTTCTAGCCAACGTATGGCGTCTTCATACTCTCGTGCTCTTGCTCCAGATTTAACGAGCTGGTAAACAAATTTTTTATTTTCTCTGCCTAGTTGAGAAGGAAGAGAGTGCCAAACATGCCCGATTTTGGCAACATCTTTCATGATAGGATGTTTGGCAAAATCGAGCTCATAAGAACGAATTAAGTCTTTGAGTACCATATCGGCTTGAACAAAATCTTTGGTTTCTAAAAAAGTTAAAGCCACTGCTGGCAAACCTCCTGTTATTAAATACTTTTTGAAATGATCCTTAATAGACGAAAAAAATAGATCCGGTAGGGGTTCTATCTTTTTTACACCTTTTAAATACACATCAAGTTTAGGGTCACATTGCCCTAAAAACTCTGAAAAACTAAGTGGATAAAGCGTTAAAAACTGCACCTTTCCTACTGGAAACGAATTGGATTTACCTAAAGAAACACCCAGTAAGGAACCCGCACAAATCACATATAATTCAGGAGTGTTTTCGAAAAAATATTTAAGGCTGTTTAGTGCCGGTAAACATTCTTGAATTTCATCAAAAATGATCAGGGTTTGCACATCTATTTGTTCTCCGTGAACAAGGGATAAGTTTCCTAGAATACGGTATACATCTTTGGTATTTTCGAAAAATTGGGCAAGTTCAGGCTTTTCATCAAAATTAAAATAAGCCATTTTTTTGAAATGGTTTGTTCCCAACCGCTTCATCAAATAGGTTTTACCTACCTGACGCGCTCCATTTAGCAGTAATGGCTTGTGGTTTGGCCCATTTTTCCACTGGACTAAAGCAGTTTCTAATGTTCTTTCAAAAATTATCTTCACGTATTTAATGCTTTTTATGTGTTAATAATCACAAATATAGTGTTAATTATGTGATTTTTACTAATTATCATTAAAATCCGAAGAACCATCATCAAAAACGACACACTCAACGTTATCCTTTTTAAGCAGATGATTTATTTTCTGAAAAGTAAAAGCAAAATCACTTAGGCGATTTTTGGTAGAGATGAGAATGGAGAAAGTGGGTTGAATTGAGTCCATTTATAATAATTGATTACTTATTATTGTAATGTCCCATTGCTGAAACAACATAAACAGTTACAATATTCTCATCAACACTATAAATTATTCTGTGTTCTCTGTTTATTCGTCTTGACCATAGGCCAGTCAAACTGTGCTTTAATGCTTCGGGATGTCCTTCGCCAGTATATGGAGTTTCTTTTAATTCGTTGAAGATTTTATCAATTTTAATATTGATTGCTTTGTTTCCAGCTTTTTTATGTTTTGCAAGTTCTTTTAATGCACTTTCAGAAAAATTGACTAGATACTTTCCCATATCGAATTTGTAGTTATAGGCATAAATTTTTCTTTTGCAATTCTCTTCTTTATCATTGCAACAAATTTCGGATCATAATTACCCTCATTAACTTTCGAAACAGGCTTATCTTTAACTAATGTTTCAATTTCTACACCTTTGTTTGAAACAGAAAGTATTTTTGCTAATTCCAACACAATTTTACCTGCTTTAGTACGCTCATTTATAGTTATAGTTGTCATAATACCTTTATTTTGAATTACAAATATACGAAAATCATACTATTGTAAAAACCAAATCGATGAGGCGATTTTTTGTAGAGATGAGTATCGAAAAA